>JAGRJD010000087.1:16693-26665 GCA_020442915.1 Thiothrix sp.
CTGTCCTTGACGCCATCGGCATCGGCATCCAGCTCGCAGCCATTGGCATCAACCTTGGCACCGGCAGTGGTGTCCGCACACTGATCAAGGTTATTGGCAACACCATCACCATCATCGTCCAGCATGCAGCCATCAAGCCCGACTGCATTACCCTTGACCGTATCCGGGCAACGGTCTACCGGATCAAGTACACCGTCTGCATCGGTATCCTTTTGGGCGGCCTCCAAGGCACCGGCCAGCATGACCTTTTCCTGTTGCAGGTTCTGCTTGTCTGATTCCAGGGTACTTTTGGCGGTTTCCAGTGTATTGATATCCTGACTCATCAGACTCATGCGTCGGGAAAGCTCCGGAATGGTGGCCACTTGCTGGTGTAGCTGGCTGACGGTTGAGTCCAGTCCGGTTTTATCCTGTTGCAGTTGGCCTGCCTGCTGCCGTACCTCCGCCAGATCCAGCGCACCATTGTCCAGCTGCTTTTCCAGCAGGGCCATTTCGGTGCGACTGGCCGCCAGTTGATCCTGCAAGGCCTGTTTGCGGGCCAGATTGTCGTTCAGCTGCTGATTCAGGGTGGCATTTTCGCTGTTTACATGCTCCAGCTCGGTGCGCACGCTGGTGAGCTGTTTCCGGCCATCATCACCCTGGTCGGTCAGTTCGGCAATCTGGAATTCGTTGGCGGCCAGTTGTGCCTGCAACTCTGAGCTTTCTCCCTGTAATGCCGTCAGCTGCTGTGCCTGGTCGCCGTTTTCGGCCAGCAGTTTTGCCAGCTGTTCCTCCAGTGTACTTTTTTCCTGCCCGAACTGTTGTTGCAGGTTCCGTTTTTCGGATTCCAGGGTACCGGCATTCTGGTTCATCAGGCTCATGCGCCGGGAAAGCTCCGGAATGGTGGCCACCTGCTGATGCAGCTGGCTGACCATTGAGTCCAGTCCGGTATTTGCCTGTTGCAACTCGGTCAGCCGGGTATCCAGGGCGCCCTGTTGCTGCTGCAGCTGGCTGGCGGTATTGCCAAGGCTGGTTTTTTCCTGCTCCAGTGTGGCCAGCCGTTGCTCCAGGCTACCATTTTCAGCCAGCAGTTGCGCCAGCTGTTCTTCCAGCGCGCTTTTTTCCTGCCCGAACTGTTGTTGCAGGTTCCGTTTTTCCGATGCCAGGGTACCGGCATTCTGGTTCATCAGGCTCATGCGCCGGGAAAGTTCCGGAATGGTGGCCACCTGCTGATGCAGCTGGCTCGCCATTGAGTCCAGTCCGGTATTCGCCTGTTGCAACTCGGTCAGCCGGGTATCCAGGACGCCCTGTTGCTGCTGCAGCTGGCTGGCGGTATTGCCAAGGCTGGTTTTTTCCTGCTCCAGTGTGGTCAGCTGTTTTCCCAGGCTGCCATTTTCAGCCAGCAGTTGCGCCAGCTGTGTTTCCAGCCCGGTTTTTTGCTGGCCCAGCTGCTTCAGCTGCTCATGCAGCTGTTGCTCTGTCGCGGCTTTCTGGTTTTGCAGTTCCGCCAGTTGGGTGCGCAGTTTTTCAATGGCCTGCCGCTGTGCCTGCACAGTCTGCTGGGACTGGTCCAGCAGACCCTGTGCCTGCCCGTATGTCTGGGTGGTATTTTCCTGTTGCTGCTGCAGTTCTGCCAGTTGGGTGCGCAGTTTTTCAATGGCCTGCCGCTGTGCCTGCACGGTCTGCTGGGACTGGTCCAGCAGACCGAGGGTCCGGGAAGCATTGCCCTGTTGCTGTTGCAGTTCTGCCAGCTGGGTATTCAGTTGCCCGATTGCCTGCTGCTGTCCGCGCAGGGATTGCAGGGATTGATCCAGCAGGCTCCGGTCCTGCAAGGTGTTGTCGCGTTGCTGTTGCAGTGCTGTCAGCTGGGCGCGCAGTTTTTCAATGGCTTGCTGCTGTGCCTGTACGGTCTGGCGTGACTGGTTCAACAGTTCAACCTGCTGCCTGCCCATGTCGGTCAGGGAGTTTTTCAGGGTTGCAGCCGCCATGGCACTGCCATCCTGTGCAGGGGCGGGAACCGGGACCAGATAGGGCACGGGTTGGGCCTGAGGCAGGGCCTGGCCGATGATGAAACCCATCTGGTTGTTCTGGACTTCAGGGTTCTCGATGATGTAGCCCCAGGGTAACGGGCCGGCAGAACCGAACTCGGGGGGCAGTGTCGGCCAGAGGGCGGCTGCCATGGCCTGTGGTGACAGACCTTCGGGGCGGTCGGCGTCGACCGCTGACCGGGCAGGCGGGAAAACCGGCAGGAACCGTGTATTGCCGGCGGTACCGGGCACACTGTTCAGGGCATTCGGTGCATTGGCCCCGGTTTCTGGTGTGCCGGGCGCTGGCCATTGTGTCTCACCGAAAACACTCACTGACATCAGGGGCAGCAGTGTCAGTCCGAGCAGTATTTTTTGCATGCGGTTTTCCTCTAAGTAGCGTGAATTTGTTGTCATCACATTTTTCCACCAATCGTCAGGTCCCGTCTGGCTGATGAAATGGTTATTGTAAAGCCGGCAATCACATCCAGGAAGGACATGGACGCGAGGATCAGGAAGACGGAATTGCCTCCCCAGGGGTAGATGAGCCAGGCGATCAGGTAAAAAATCAGCACAAAGGTGGAGAGCAGGTGATCAATAATGGACGTTTCCGAGGTACGGGTGGCCTTGAGCAGTTCGATATACAGAACAATGATCCCCAGCAGCACCATGACATCCCCCCAAGTTGGCTTCCAGATGGCCGTGGATGGCAGCGGAATCGCAAACAGGACATCATTCAGGTGGCGGGGGAAAATACCCAGCTGAGCGCAAAACCAGTAAATGGCGAGCAGTATGCCAAACAGTGGAATCACTTGTACGAGCCGGATCATGAAGGTTACTTGCCTTTAAAACAGTATTTTGTGAGGTTGCCATTTCTGGGTCGCCTGAGCCGGCAGCGATGTTCACCATGTGCCCTTTCCAAAGGCAGCTGCTCTTGGGCTTCACCCCCCGCTTAGTATAAAGCATCAAAAAAGGAGCGTCAGGTCCGTCTGTTCATTCCCGACGCAGGAGTAAGCTGATTTTTTCTCCACAGTGTTTCGTTCGTCGGAAGACTGTGTGTTTGCCACAGGCAGATCATATACTTTAATGGTACATAAGTCCCCTTGGGCTGATAACAATAACAATTGCCAAATCAGAGAGAAAAACAATGAATAACAAGAAAAGGGGTACAACCTCCTTTTGGGTGTTGGTTCCCGTCCTGTTTTCATCTGTGAGCGTTCTGGCCGGTGGGTATGGTGAATATGATGCCATGAGCCAGTCGACGGATACAGGGTATCAGGTCTATCAGGGTGGAGCCGGTGGGCAGGCTCCGGATACCATGCAGCAGGTCCAGGCGCTGGGTCAGGAAAATGACGGTTTTCTGGATGATGCCGAGCAGACCGATAATCTGAACCTGAATTACGTGGGGGGCAACACCAGTGTCGGTGTCGGCTTTGATACCGAATTCAAGGGCCGTGTGGACGGCAGCCATGTGTTCATGGAGTCCGAGGACAGCATGACCAGTGCCCAGGGCTGGCTGGGTATCGATCCCAAGGGCGATGAAACCATTACCGGCGCCGGTGCCAAGATCAACCATAACTGGGTGACACGTGACGAGAGCGGGCAGGCCCTGCACGTCAACAAGGTGTTCGGTGCCTATGACCAGAATGCTGCCGAGGACAAGAAAATCACTGGCGGTTATGGTCAGGAGCGCGAGAATTTCTTCTGGTCCGGGCATGTGAGCAAAGGGCTTTCCGATCTGCGTGAATCCGGCAAAGCCGATGATGGTGAAACCATTATTTATGAAAAAGCCTATGACTACGGCGTCGGGGGCCGGGTCGGTACTTTTCTGGGTGACCATCTGCTGCGCATTCAGGGTGGACTGGATTACGAGTGGGGCACCGATCAGGCTGACTCCGAAAAAACTCCTTCCCAGCTGACCGTCACCGGTGGGGTGGAGAAGTTTTTCTTTGACTCGCCCCACAGCATCGGGGCCAATGTCGAAGTCAGCAAGGAAAATGGCGGCTATGCCGCAGATGACCATGAGGTCGATGTCAGCGGCAATGTCAGCTACCGTTATGAGTTCGGTGGCAGTGGTGTCTACGCACCGGATCAGCGCTATCGCCGGGTCCGGGTGGAGATTCCCGGCAAGACCGAAGTGGTAACGACCAAGGTGCCGCGTGCACCCAAGGTCGACCGCAAGCTGGTCAAGCACACCATGGAACTGGAATCCGATACCTTTTTCAAGGTGGGTGACTACCACCTGACCCTTGAGGCCCAGAATCGTCTGCGGGCGGTCCTGGCACGTATCCGTCAGACCGGGTTCGAGGGGAATATCCGCATTACCGGCAATACCTGCGACATCGGTTCCGATGCCGACAACCAGATACTGTCCGAACGCCGCGCGGCTACGGTACGCAGCTTCATGATTGCCAACGGTTTTGATCCCAACTGCCTGATTGCTCAGGGTTACGGTGAATCCCGGCCCAAGTATCCGAATACGGATGCCACCCGGCACAAGAACCGCCGTGTCGATATTGAATACGTGACTTATGAGACCCAGTACAAGGATGAAGTCATCCAGCAGGGATATGACGAGAAGAAGGAAGTGCGCGTGGTGAGCGAGCCACGGGTCACCTGGCGCAGGGAGCTGATTCCCTCCCCGCCGACCTGGGTTAACCAGGCCCTGCACAACAATATCCAGTACAAGCAGCGCATCGGTACCTACCGCACGCTCGGGCCGGATGCCGGTACGCCACCGGATGGCGGGAATGTCAACCAGGCACCGCAGGCCAATGATGACAGTTTCCAGACCAAGATCAATACGGCACTGGCCCTGGATGTGCTGGGCAATGACAGTGATGCGGATGGTGATGTCCTGACCGTCATCGCATTTGATGCATCCGAGATCAAGGGGGGTACCGTGACGCTGCAGGATGGCTTGCTGGTTTATACGCCTGTTGCTGATTTTACCGGTGAGGACAGTTTCACCTATACCGTCAGTGATGGGCAGGGTCATACGGCCAGTGCGACTGTCACCATTACCGTTACGTCTTCAGGGGTCGTCAATCAGGTTCCACAGGCGGTGAACGACAATGTTCTCACCAAGATCAATACGGCGCTGACCATCGATGTGCTGGGTAATGACAGTGATGCGGATGGTGATTTCCTGACGATCACGGCATACGATCAGGGCACGGCCAATGGCGGATCTGTGGTACTGGCTGACGGTTTCCTGGTCTATACGCCCGGCACCGACTTTATCGGAGTGGACAGCTTTGCCTATACCGTCAGTGACGGGCAGGGCGGCAGTGCCAGTGCGGTTGTCACTGTCACTATCGAGGATGGTGTCAATCATGCCCCGGTTGCTGTTGATGACAAGACCAGCACCCTGGCGGATACTGCGGTCACGATCAATGTCCTGGGCAATGATACCGATCCGGACGGTGACAAGCTGTTCATCGAGGGCTTCGCCTCCCATACGGCCCAGGGTGGAACGGTGGTGCAGCAGGATGACAAGCTGATCTATACACCTCCTGCCGGCTTTACCGGTGTGGACAGCTTTGAATATGGCATCAATGATGGTGAGCTGACTTCCGAAAACAGTGCCACCGTCACCATTACCGTCACGGGTGGCGTCACCAGTGATGTGGTGCTGCGTGATGACGGTACGGGAGGCGCAGTAGCAGGTGATACCTACAGTTTCGTACTGAATGACAGCCTGCCCCGGACCATGCCGGTACTGTCAAACGACTCGCTGGACGGTAATTACCGCTTGCGGATCGTGAGCTGGCCGACCTTTGGCAGTGTCTCCGTCAATGCGGATGGCCAGTCGTTCGTGTATTCACTGCGGCATGGCTACTGCGAAGGTGACAGTTTTGTCTACACCGTTGAAGATGCCAGCGGCAATCCGGTCAAGGATGCCTCAGGTAATCTGGTGACAGCAACCGTGTACATCAATATTCTTTGATTCACTTTTCGTTTCCTTCATAATCAGCTCAGGGCGGCGATCTCCGGATTTCCGCCCTGATGCTTTTCAGGCTTGTTGGGGAAATGATTTGGAAGTGGCTGAACAGGCTGCAAAACCGGTCAGGAAGCGGCGCTGGCGTCTGCTGTTGCTGGAGTTGCTGTTATTGCTCGTGCTTATTCTGTTGGTGCGCGGCTGGCAGCAGCAGGACCTGCTTTCCGGCGAGGCGGCTGATTTCCGGGCCATGACCCTGGACGGGCAATTTGTGTCGCTGGCCGATTTCCGGGGCCAGCCGTTACTGCTGCACTTCTGGGCTTCATGGTGTGGGGTGTGCGAGTTTGAGCAGCCTGTCATCTCCAGGGTGGCCCAAGAGTGGCCGGTTGTCACCATTGCGACTTTTGACTCCGGAACCGGGGATGAGGTCCGGCGGTATATGGAGCGCAAGGAAATCAGCCACTGGACGACTCTGCTGGATACGGACAGCGAACTGGCCGGCGAATATGGCACGACCGGGGTGCCAACCACTTTTGTGGTGGATGGTGAGGGCGTGATCCGCTTCCGCGAGGTCGGTTTTACCTCCAGCTGGGGGTTGCGTTTCCGCCTGTGGCTGGCCGGCATCCTGTTTTAGTGCCGGCTTGTTGCATCAGTCCTGTAACAGGTAACGCCCCCGGGATGCAAGCGTCTTGTTTCCTGCCACTTTGGCAATCAGGCTGCCCGGCCACACATATTTGCTGCTGACACGTGCAATGACCACACCATCGGTTTCGGTGTGTACCGGAATGCGCTGCACAAAAGCACCGTCGCCATCCAGTGCAATGAGATCGGCCAGCACATCACCGGCCCTGACCCGATCGCCGAGCCTGACCCGATAGGCCAGCAACCCGGCCTGTTCCGCCCGTACCATGTCGGTTGCGGCCAGATCGGTACCGGCAGGTGTGGCCGGCGGGTGTACACGGATCAGTTCACCGCCGATCAGGCCCTGCTCCTGAAGAAAGCCATAAAGCCGTTCGGCATCATCCTGGTTCAGGTGATCAAACACATCAAACTGTCCCCGGTATTCCAGGGTTGCGGAATGACAGGCCATGGGCACCGGCCGGTCGGGGTGGGCGCAGGCCAGCCGGATCCACAGTCCTGACCAGACTTCGTCGAAGGAGCTGCCGCCACTGTCTTCTGTCATCAGGGTTGCTGCTGCGCCCATCCAGTCGGACAGGTTCTGCATCACGGCTGCGGATTGCGGCACGCTGAAAATATGGGGCAGGGCATCATTGTCGCAGTGCAGGTCAAGCACATAATCGGCATCAATGGCCTCCTGCATCACGAAGTGACGCTGCTGCTGCAGGGCGGTGACCGGGGTCATGCCGTCGAGCCATGCTTTCAGGGCCTTTCGTACCTGCTGCACGTTGGTATCAGCATGGTCGCCAAGCAGGGGGGCGACGGTGGCACTGACTGCTGCATAAAGATCAGGCCAGTTGCGGTTGAAATTGACGCCTGAGGCCCGGTCATAACGGCCCTGATGCTGGCGGAAGCTGATGTCCCCCATGCCCAGCGGATTGGTCATGGGAAACAGCACGAAACGGGCCTGGAGCAGGTTCTGCTCATCCGCAGTTTTCAACAGTGCAAGCAGGTGATGCAGGATCAGGATGCCGGGCTGCTCATCGGCATGCAGGGCCGCCTGCAGGAATACCTTGCGTGGTGCATCGGGAGGCCCGAGACGGAAACCGTTCAGTTCCGTGGTTCTGCCGGGTGCATCGCCCCGAATGATGTGGGTAATACGTTCACAGCTCATGATGATTCCTGTCGGGTGCTGCCGGCGGGTATCGGCGTGCAGGCAGCGGGGCGTTTTCCCGGTTTTCCGTTCAACGCAGGTAGTTCGGTCTGAGTTTGATGCCCCGGTCAGTACGGGTATGTCGGGTCAGGTGCCGGTAGATGCGGTTGAACAGCCAGAAGATGAGCATGGAAATAACCAGAAAATAAGCAGCTGCGACTGCGTAGTGCAGGAAAACGTTGTAATCCTTTTCAAACAGTTCGCCCGCCTTGTTCATCAGGTCTTTTTGCTCGTTGATGACCGGCAGGGTGAAGTATACCAGTGCGGTGGCATGAAACAGAAACACCACTTCGTTGGTATAGGCCGGCCAGCCCAGGCGCAGCATGTTGGGCCAGATGGCGGTACGGAAGACCTGCCACTTGCCCATGCCCATGGCACGTGCGGCCTCGACTTCGCCTTTGGGTACGGTGCGCAGGGCACCGTAAAAAATTTCCGCCGAGTAGGCGCTGGTGTTGAGGATCAGCACCAGCGGGCCGATGAACAGGGGGTTGAGCATCAGCCAGTCGATTCCCCAGGGTTTCCAGACCGTCGGGTTCAGGGCCAGGCTCATGGAGTAGAACATGAAAAACTGGATGAACAGTGGTGAGCCGCGAAAGGCATAAATAAAGCTGCGCGAGAATCCGGACAGCAGGCCGTTTGTACTGTTTCTGCCCAGAGCCAGCAGAATGGCGAGGGGAAACCCGAGCGGGATCGAGGCGACTGCAAAGTAGATATTGAACAGGGCCGGACGGGCCAGGGTGATGATGTCTTGAAGCACCGGGTTGGCAGCAAGGGACTCCATCATGCATCGGCCCTCAGCATGCCACGGCTGGCACGGGCCTGCAGCCAGGCGAAAAACTTTTCCGACGCCAGGGTCATGAGAATGTAGAACACGAACAGCACCAGATAGTATTTCCAGCGCCAGTCCGGATGGACCAGGCCCGCCATGGGCAGGTAATTGGGGGAGCCGAGGCGCTCGGCCCAGGCTACGATATCGGTAATCTGCAGCAGTGACAACAATGAGGTGGCTTTCAGCAGCAGCAACCAGACATTGGAGAGGCCGGGCAGGGCATAAACCCACATCTGGCGCACGCGGAAATGCCAGAATACCTGACGGTCATTGAAGCCGAAGGCTTGAGCGGCTTCCAGCTGTCCCCCGGGAACGGCGAGCATGGCCCCATGGATGACGTTGGCAGCAAAAGCACCATAGACGATACCGAATGATACGCAGGCCATGATCAGGTATTCGGTGGAGCTTAAAAACCACTGGGCATCCGGACAGGGGGGCCAGCGGCTGCCGGCGAGCTGTTCCGGGCTGCAGCTCAGGTAGGCCATGCCGGCTTCAACCAGGTGCTCGAATGCGAGTGGAAAAAACAGCAGAAACAACACATCCGGTATCCCCCGGATCATGGTGGTATAGAGATTGCCGATCCAGCGTAACGGTGTGATGCGTGACAGCTTGAGGCCCGCTCCCAGCAGCCCGAACAATACGGCGAGACCGGCCCCGGCCACAGCGGCAATCAGGGTGTAGCGCAGACTGGCATACCAGGCCAGATGCTTGCCGTTGGTGATGTAGGCCAGCTTGCCACCCAGATCATCACCCAGAATTGCAGTCAGAAACTCAAGCATATTCCGTCAGCTGCCTGTTGGTTGTCATGGGTTGTGAACCTTGCCCCCGCCCGGATCCGGTACAGGGGGAGGGGGCCAGGGGGACGGGGGTCAGGAACCTGAATAAAATGGACCGGCCTTGAAATAGGTTTCGATCAGTTTGTCCAGCGTACCATCCTTTTTGACTGCTTCCAGAGCCTGATTCATTTTTTCCTGCAGCCCGGTGTCATCCTGACGCAGGCCGATGGCAATCCCCCCGCCGATCACAACCTCCGGACCGCTGATTTCCATTTCCCCGTTCGAGCCTTCAACCGCCGACTTGGAAACGGTGCCATCGGCCAGCATGACGTCAATACTGCCGCCCATCAGGTCTGCAACGGTCTGATCCGATGTTTCATAGGACTTGATGGTATTCTTGCCAGCCAGGTTCTCTTCCGCATAGGCCGCCTGAATGGTGGCACCCTGCACCCCGATGCTTTTGCCTTCCAGCTTGTCCCAGTCGACTTCAGTCCCTGCCTTCACCGCATAGCGGGATGGGTCGGGAGGATAGTATTCGTCGCTGAAACTGATGGTTTCCTTGCGCTCGTCAGTGATTGACATGCCGGCCATGATGG
>JAGRJD010000088.1 GCA_020442915.1 Thiothrix sp.
TGACACAGAATTTTGAACACCCTCTCCGGCGCCGCAGGCGCGTAGTTGATTGCCTTGTTATAGCTTTGCATACTCTTTTGCTATTGTTTGGTTAATTTCAGTTGCGAGCGTTTGAGCCTGACGCATAGTATTTTGCACTAACTCCCAGTTTTGCCAATGCTGCGCCCACTTTTCTTTACCTACCACCGCCTCAAAATCAACTTTAGTTGGCTCTAACCAAGCCTCGTATTTATGCAGTTTATCAATGCGCAGGTTAAGGTCTGGCACGCTTCTAGATTTTGGCGATAACTTGGCTACCAACTTAAGACGGGACACTCTGTGGCATCAACAATTTGGCTGACGAGCCACCAAGTAGCCCCAGAGCCGTCGCGGTCTCCCGGCAAGGCCATGTTGGCAGTCAAACTGTCCCGCCTTAAGTTGGTAGCCGATAACTTTGCTGAACTCGTAATCCAGGTATGCCAAGGTTTGTTGCCCTTTGATTGATTGCATTTCCCACAAGCTGGAACCAAATTATGGATTTCTGAAATATAGCCCGTTGGCTTTTTGTTAAGAACCAAAGGGCGCAAGTGATCCCACTCCGAGGCAGTGGCGCCACAATAGGCGCATTGGAAACTATCGTGATCCATGCCAAGAATTTCTAAAGCTTCTTTCACTTGCTCATTTGTTGGAACAATTATTGGAATAATTGAGTTAATGAATGAGTTTGTGATGCTTGACGACCGCCCAGTGATTTTCATCGGTGTTGGCATTCTGAATAGTGATAAGTAATCCATAACTCTCTTTAGCTATAACAGTATGCTATACGGAAACTGTGTCTAACAGAATAGGAAGCCTCCGCTCAATCCCCAAGCACACGCCGCCTATCAGGTTCGTTCTTTGTTCGTTTTCAGCTTTGTTTATCATCGTGCTTCTTCCACCCAAAGTTCAGCTAGGATTTATGAACAAGAAGCATACAATAGAACCTGCCGGTCCACCAACGGCCTGTTCACATAAATGCTGGGAGAACCACACATTTTTCCTTGTAAAGCAGGGTGTTAAGCACCTCAGTGATGGACGAATGGCATTCACTGTAAAAAACCCGCTTCGGACTCACAACTTGTCCAGGGCAATCCCGAGAAACACCATCATCCCGACCCAGCTGTTGTTCAGAAAAGCCTTCAGGCTCAGCCAGCGGTCACGGTCGCGGATCAGGTAATGCTGGTACACAAAAAAGCCGGAAGCCGCCGCCAACCCGAGCCAGTACCAGAAGCCCATGCCGTCCAGCATCCCGATCCAGCCCAGCAGCAACAGGGTCAGCACCTGGGTCAGTGCCACCATCAGGCGGTCATGGTCGCCGAACAGGATCGCCGTGGACTTCACCCCGATTTTCAGGTCATCCTCGCGGTCACATATGGCATACATGGTGTCGTAACCGGTGGTCCAGATGACATTGGTCAGCAGCAGCAGCCAGGCCATCAGGGGTGGCCACTCGCCGGTCACAGCAGTAAATGCCATCGGAATGCCCCAGGAGAAGGCCATACCCAGATACACCTGCGGCAATTGGTGCAGGCGCTTCATGAGCGGATAGGTCAGGGTCAGCACCAGCGCACCGAGTGACAGCAGCACGGTACGCGCATTCAGCTGCAGCACCAGCAACACGGCCAGCAGCAGCAGCACCAGCAGCACCCCGAGCGCTTCCTGAACCGAAATATCCCCCGCCGGCAGGGGGCGGTTGCGGGTGCGTGCTACATACCCGTCCACCTTGCGGTCCAGTACGTCATTCACGGCACAGCCCGCCGAGCGCATGATGAAAGTGCCCAAGGTAAAGACCAGCAGCAGTTTCCAGCCCGGAAACCCGTCCGCCGCCATCCACAAGGCCCAGAGCGTGGGCCACAGCAGCAGGTAGGTCCCGATCGGGCGTTCAAAACGGATCAGGCGTCCGTAATGGGGCAGATGTTCAAGCACCAGCATGGCCTCACTCCAGCCTCAGGCGTTTGACCGGCTCACCCTTGAGCAGGTGATTGTCGATGATTTCGTCAATATCGGCACGCTGCTCCCAGCGGTACCAGACCCCCTCGGGATACACCACCACCACCGGGCCACGGGCACAGCGGTTCAGACAGCCGGCACTGTTGATTCGTACCCGGTTGTCCTTGTGCAGGCGTAACTCCTTGCAGCGCTGCTTGGCATAGTCGCGCATGGACTGGGCATCATGATCCTGACAGCAGGCCTCCCCGTTGCTGCGCTGGTTGGTGCAGAAAAAAACATGATACTGATAATATGACATGATGATGGGTTTCCCTCCTGATGATGCGCCCATTATGCCAGAACTCCCCGGTACGCCAACCTTGCCGGCAGGTGTACCCGTTTTTCATTTGAGCTGGCCGCAGATACCACCGAAAATAACCCGATACCCGCGTTTCCGGCCCCGTCCACCTTCTGTCCCAGGAACACCATGAGCCGCTCATCCTTTTTCGACCCTGCCACCATCGCCCTGCACACCGGCTACCAGCCGGAAACTGAATACGGCAGCCGGGCCGTTCCGGTCTACCAGACCACATTGTTTCCAGCGCCCAGATCTACGGCTCCACCACAACCCTGCTGCGTCATACCCTCCGGCGCTTCGGGATTGAAACCAGCTTCGTGGACGTGAATGACCACACCGCCATCCAGGCGGCCATCCGCCCGGAAACCCGGCTGCTGTTCTGTGAGTCCATCGGCAATCCCGGCCTCGACATTGCCGACATTCCGGCCTTGGCTGCCATTGCCAGCGGCACCCGGATCCCGCTGGTGGTGGATGCCACCTTCGCCACGCCGGCCCTGCAGAACCCGCTGACCCTGGGAGCACATGTGGTGGTGCACTCCCTGACCAAATGGATCGGCGGCAGCGGCAATGCCATGGGAGGCGCGATCATCGATGGCGGCAATTTCGACTGGGGCCGGGCTGCAGGCAGGTTTCCGACCCTGACCGAGCCCTATGCCCCCTTTCACGGCATCAACTTCTGGGAGGAATTTGGCCCTGCCGCCCTTACCGCAATGGTGAAACAGCCGCTACCGGCATTCAGGCCCCGGCCCAGCTGATTCTGGCCACCGGGAACCGCATGACCCCGCTCAGTGCCGGGTGCAGGCTGGCGACATTGCTGGCGGATGTCCGCTCGGAAGTCATTCTGGAGGCAGGGCACATGCTGCCGGTTGAAGCACCGGATCAGGTACTGGATGCCCTGCGGGGGTTTCTGATGCAGCCGGGCCGCTACAACCCTGCCGACTCACGCCGCTGCCGGTACAGCAGATAAACCCCACCCGCCAACGTCAGTCCCAGCAGCAGCCAGACACCGATGACCACGCCGCTCCAGTGCTGCCACTGCCAGAACGGCTCCAGTACCAGTCCGCCGAAACTGCCGCACAGGTAGTAAGCCACCAGATAGAGGGAGGAAGCACTGGCACGCGCCTGCCGTGCGTGACTGCTGACCCAGGCACTCAGGGTGGAGTGGGCCAGAAAGAAGCCGAAGCAGTTGACCAGAAACCCGGTAATAATCATCCCCAATCCTCCCGCAAGGGTCAGGGCCGAACCACAGGCAATCAGCACCGTCCCGCACAGAATGGAAACAGCCGGGGTCAGGCGTGCATTGATGCGCCCGGACAGGCTGGAAGCCAGCGTACCGCTCAGGTAGGTGAGGAACAGCAGCCCCAGAAAACGGCTGGACAGCTGATAGGGCTCCGCCACCAGAACGAAAGTGATATAGCTGTACTGGGTGATGAATGCCATGAAATTGATGCCGCCCACCAGATAGGCCACCAGCAGCACCGGGTTGCGCAGATGGCTGCCCAGATCGTGCAGCATCAGGCGCGGATTCGCGGGCCGGGGCCGGAACTGCTGAGAGGGGGGCAGCCAGCGTGCGAACAGGATCGTGATCACGACGCTGAGGATGCCCATGACCAGAAAGGCCTCCTGCCAGCCCAGCCAGTCGCCGACAAAGCCGCCCACCAGCCGGCCGCTGATACCGCCGAGGGTATTGCCGGCGATGTAGAACCCCACCGCCACCGCCAGTGCCCGGTGACTGAACTCATCCCCCATGTAGGCAATCGCAATCGCCGGCAGCCCCCCGAGGCAGATTCCCTGCAAGGCACGCAGCAGCACCAGGGTGGTGAAATCATCCACCTGACTCAGCAGCAGCGTCAGCACGCAGGCTCCGGCCATACTCCACACCATTAACCGCCGCCGTCCCAGCGCATCCGACAGCGGCCCGTAAAACAGCAGTGAAATCCCCAGCGTCAGGGTGGTAATGGTGAAACTCCAGCCTGCCTCAATGGAGCCAATGGCGAAATACTGGGCAATCATGGGCAGCAGCGGCTGGGTGATGTAAACATTGGCAAAGATCATGAAGGAGCCGATACACAAGGCCAGGGTGGCCTGCCAGAACGCACGGGTGCCGGTATCAATCACAGTGCTTGTCCTGTGGTGGAAAACCTGCAGCATAGAACGCATTGCTGCAGCGCACAAGTCCGCACTGATACCCGAACACGGGAAAACGGCAGCCTTTCCGGGTGCGGAAAATTGGAACTCCCCGACGGATCTTTGCCATAATCCGCTCATTATTCAAACCAGGCTGACAAACATGTGTGGAATCTGTGGTGAACTGCGGCTGGATGGCCAGCTCCCGCAACTGCAACACCTGAACGCCATGATGGCAAAACTGGAACAGCGCGGCCCGGATCATGCCGGCAGTTTTTCGGATGGCAGGCTGGCCTTCGGGCACCGGCGCCTGTCCATTATCGACCTGTCCTTCAAATCCAGCCAGCCTATGGTGGATACCGAATCAGGGTTGGCGATTGTTTTTAACGGCACCATCTACAATCACCCGGAACTGCGCACCGAACTTCAGGCGCGTGGGCATCACTTTTTCTCCAGCGGGGATACCGAAGTCATCCTGAAAGCCTATGCGGAATGGGGGGCGGATGCGCCTGCCCACCTGTTGGGGATGTTTGCCTTTGCCATTTGGGACCTGCGCCAGCAGACCCTGTTTCTGGCCCGCGACCGCATGGGCATCAAGCCGCTTTACTACACCCGCGACGGGCAACGCCTGCGCTTTGCCTCCAATACCCAGGCCCTGCTGGCCACTCCGGCTATTGATACCACCCTGGACCCGCTGGCACTGCACAACCTGTTCACCCTGCACGCGGTGGTGCCGGCTCCGCGTACCGTGCTCAAGGGCATCCGCAAGCTGGAGCCGGCCCATTCCCTCACCATCCATGCCGATGGACGCGCAGTGCTGAAGCGCTACTGGAATCTGGTGGCACGGCGTCCGCCCGCGCCCCGCAGTGAAGCTGAATGGATCGAGGCGGTGCATGCCGCCCTGCAGACGGCGGTACGGCGGCGCAACAACATTGCCGACGTGCCGGTCGGCGTGCTGTTGTCCGGGGGGCTGGATTCCAGCCTGCTGGTGGGTCTGCTGGCCGAGATCGGCATTCCGGATATCCGCACCTTCACCATCGGCTTTGACGACCAGCCGGAAGAAAAAGGCAGTGAGTACGAGTATTCCGATGCCGTGGTGGACCGTTTCCAGACCCGGCACCACAAGTTCCACATTCCCAATGACCAGACCCTGCTGCGGCTGCCGGAGGCGGTAGGCCAGATGGCGGAACCCATGTTCGGGCAGGACGCCATCGGCTTCTACCTGCTATCCCAGCAGGTGGCTCAACACGTCAAGGTTGTCCAGTCCGGACAGGGGGCGGATGAGGTGTTCGGTGGCTACTTCTGGTACCCGCAGGCCCATGCCGACCGACATCCCGACCGGCTCAGGCGGCTGGCCCCCTATTATTTCGACCGTGAGCATGCGGAAATGCAGCAGATGCTCACCTCCCCGTTCCATACCCGTGACTTTACTGCCGGGCTGGTACGCGAACTGCTCGACAGTCCGGATGCCGAGGAAACCCTGGATGCAGTTTTGCGGGCTGATGTGACCACCTTCATTGTGGATGATCCGGTGAAGCGCGTGGACAACATGACCATGGCCTGGGGGCTGGAAGCACGGGTGCCGTTTCTGGATCATGAACTGGTGGAACTGGCCGCCCGCATGCCGCCCGAATTGAAGCTGCGTGATGGCGGCAAGTTTGTGCTCAAGCAGATCGCACGCGGGCTGGTGCCGGATGCCGTGATAGACCGTCCCAAGGGCTATTTTCCGGTGCCGGCGCTCAAGTTTGTGCGCGGTGAGTTTCTGGACATGATGCGCGATCTGCTGGATTCCCGGCGTTGCCGGGAACGCGGGCTGTTTGAACGGGCCTATGTCGAACGGGTACTGGCCGAACCGGAAAAGCACCTGACCCGGATTCAGGGCAGCAAGCTCTGGCATATGGCTGCACTGGAAATGTGGCTGCAGGAAATGGGGCTTTAAAAAGCCCCTGAGGCTGGAAACAGGCCGTGCTCATGATGGGCGGAGTCTGTAGTAGCAGTCAGGTCACTCCAGCCCCTCGGAAGCTGCACGGTCGATACGGTAACTTTTCAGCACACCCGTATCGGTACTGTCGGCCCGCTGGCGATCAATGGTGAGCTGGAAACCGTCCTCCCCCTCAATCAGGATTGTTTTTTCACTGGTACCACGCACCAGCTCATAAAACTCGTGGAAACTGCTGAAATCCATACCGTTCACCTTTTTCAGCGTCAGGGGTGCCACATCATGAAAGCCGATATTGTCCAGCGTCGGCAGTACATTCACCAGCTCCACGGTATCCACATCCTCGACTTCGTCATTTTCCGTGCTGCCGTCACTGTCAACCTCACGGCAACCGCTATCATTGGCCGTGCCCAGAAACACAAATCCGCCATAGATGAAATAACGTGGTACCACTTCGTCCCGGACCGATTTCTGGGCCGTATTCAGCTTGACATTCACCTTCATGCTCACGCCATCACGCACAATGTCGAGCTGCACAATGTCATCCAGCTGGTGAATATCAACAAAGTGCAGGAAACTGATGGCGCGGGTTTCATCCAGTTTCACCAGCGCGTTATCCGCAATGGCCCGGCCATCGATGTGCGTGATGATGTCACCCAGTTGCAGGGTATTGGCAGTATCGGTATCGGCACAGAGGGTGGTAACCAGCACGCCGGACTGGTCATCCGTGAGCTTGTAATGCTTTTTCTGGGCCGGATTGGACAGCTCCTGAAACTCCAGCGGCAGGGCCGGGAAACCATCCAGCCGGCCATCGGCGATGTCATCCAGAAAATGGCGCACCAGCGTCACCGGAATCACATACCCGATATTCTCATGCTGCGGATCGGTTTCCACCGCCACACCCACCACCTTGCCGTCCACCATCGCCGGCCCCCCACTGTTGCCCTCATTGATGGCGGCATCGACCTGGATCGACTGGAAGCCCATATTGCTGTGAATGTAACGGTGGTACTCAATGCGGGATACGATGCCCTTGGTAATGCTCACCCGCTCGCCCCCCACCGGATAACCGTACAGGCGTATTTCCTGTTCCAGTGGTGGCACCTCACCCAGTGGCAATGGCGGTTTGTCGGCAAAAAAATCCTCATCCACCAGACTCAGTACGGCCAGATCGACCTCATGGGCAATGAAGGCGACCCTGGCCTCATGGAAACGGGTCGAATTATCGGTACGCACCGCAATAAATACCGCATTCTCCACCACATGGGCATTGGTCAGGATATGCTGGCCCGCTACCACAAAACCGGAGCCGATACTGCGCATGAAGCCCGAATTCCAGGGTTCATAACGGCTCCAGAGGGTCGAAGTGGAAAAAACTTCAACAACAGAATCCAGTTGCGGGGATGCAGGAACCTCCGCGTCCGTCCCGGCACGGGCAGCTGGCGCGCCCGCCCCCAGCAGCCATAAAATCAGACCCACCCTCAGCAACCGTGCCATTGTGCACCTTCCCCTTCCGACCCTGTGTAAAATGCCCCTGTCTGGACTGATTATCTGGCAAACAGCTGAGACAGGTCCGCAAACGCCTTGAATTCGAGCGCATTACCGGAAGGGTCAAGGAAAAACAGGGTTGACTGCTCACCGGTTTCGCCCCTGAAACGGGTATAGGGCTCAAGCACGAATGTCACCTGCCCCTGCAGCCGCCCGGCCAGCGCTTCCCAGTCCGGCTGGGCCAGCACCACACCGAAATGCGGTACCGGCACCCCTTTGCCATCCACACCATTGTAGTGCAGCGCCACCCGGCCATCAGGCCCGAGACCGGGGTCAAGGTGCGTCACCAGCTGGTGCCCGTAGCAGTTCCAGTCCACCCACTCCGGTGCACTGCGCCCCTCGGCAAACCCGAGCAGCCCCCCGTAAAAAGCCCGACTTTCAGCAATATCACGCACGGGAATGGCCAGATGAAACGGTCTCAGTCCGGACATGAACTCACCTTCGGCAGTGGAAAAATGCCAATACTATATGCAATCATGCCACTTTTGAACGTTTTCCATGGGGAGTGCATGAAATCATTTGCCGCCTTCCTCTTCGACATGGATGGACTGCTGATCGACAGTGAGCGGCTGGCACTGGAGAGCTTTCTGGCAAGCTGTACCGCTTTCGGGCTGCCGGACCAGAGCGCCCTGTTCCGACGCTGCATCGGAGTCAATGCCGAAGCAACCCGAACCATCCTGCATGCAGCACTGGCCCGGCAGCTTGACTTCGATGCCTTCATGAATGACTGGCGCACCCGCCATCACCAGCAGCATGCGACCCGCCCCATTCCGCTCAAGCCGGGCGTCATGGAACTGTTGCCGCAGCTGCAGCAACAGGGCCGCCCCCTAGCGGTGGTGACCTCCAGCGCCACAGCCGTCGCACGGGAAAAGCTGCAGGCAGTCGGCATCCTGGATTATTTCAGGCTGGTAGTCGGCGGGGATCAGGTGGAGCACAGCAAACCGGCTCCCGATATTTACCGGCATGCGGCCACCCTGCTGGCGGTGCCGGCCTCAGGCTGTCTGGCGCTGGAAGACTCGGAGAACGGCGTTCGGGCCGCGCTGGGGGCGGGCATGACCGTGGTTCAAATTCCTGATCTGGTCGAGCCAGACCAGGAATTCAGGCGCCTTGGTCATGTGGTACTCAGGTATCTGACCGAGGTCCTGCAACATGAATTTCCGGATTCAGCACCGCTCAGCCACAGGTCCGGCGGTTGACGCACGGCAGGTTGCCACGGTGAGCGCTGATGACATTGGCGGTACTGAGCAGGCGACGCTCACCGTAATGATCGCCCTGCATCCGGCGCTGGGCGGCCATGCGCTTGAGTCGGGAAACCTTCATGCCCAGTGTCCGGGCCAATGCCGGGCACTGGGAATAGCCACCAGCCGCCACGGCCTGTGCCGGTACGGTGGTAGTCAGGATGGTGGTGGCAATGAGCAGGGCCAGACCGGTCCCGCCCAACTTCCAGGTCATGATCGACATGATGAAACTCCTTTTCATTCAATACTATTTGGTATAATGCAGGCCGCTGAGGATAACCGGCCCGTTACTTATGAATGTAATAGCTTCCGGCCGTTTCGGGGGTGGCAACCGACATACGGTTGCTGATACGGGTATTTCGGCACAGTGATCGGGTCAAGGCAGGGGAGTACAGCAGTCCGGCACTCAGCCCGCAGCCGGCTCCGGCCTCAGCGCCTTTGGCAATATGAACGCCACATGCTCGACAATGCCCGAGTCCTGAATCTGCACCGTTGCACCGCGTTCGCGCAAATGGGAAATCACCCCGTCGACCAGCACCTCCGGTGCGGAGGCTCCGGCCGTCACCCCGATTCGGGGCCGGCCTTCCAGCCATGCATCCTGAATGTCAGCCGCATCATCAATCAGGTAGGCCGGCACCCCGCGCTTTTCCGCAATCTCGCGCAGGCGGTTGGAATTGGAACTGTTGGGCGACCCCACCACCAGAATCAGGTCCGAGCCTTCCACCAGCTGTTTGAGGGCATCCTGACGGTTCTGGGTCGCATAGCAGATGTCATCCTTCTTCGGGCCGATAATGGCCGGGAAACGGGTGCGCAGGGCCTCGATCACGATCGCGGCATCATCCATGGACAGGGTAGTCTGGGTGACATAGGCCAGCCGCTGCGGATTGCCGACCCGGAGGGCCGCCACTTCCGCCGCCGAGTCCACCCGGTAGATTCGCCCCCCGTAGCGGGTATCGTACTGCCCCATGGTACCTTCAACCTCGGGATGGTTCTTGTGCCCGATCAGGATGGTCTCCCGCCCTTCCCGGCTGTAGCGCTCAACTTCGACATGCACCTTGGTCACCAGCGGGCAGGTGGCATCAAACACCCGCAGACCCCGTCGCCGCGCCTCCTGCTGTACCGCTTTGGACACCCCGTGGGCACTGAAGATGACGGTCGCGTGGTCCGGCACTTCATCCAGCTCCTGCACAAACACGGCCCCCCTGGCACGCAGCTTGTTCACGACAAAGCGGTTATGCACCACCTCATGGCGCACATAAATCGGTGCCCCCAGAATTTCCAGGGCCCGATCGACAATTTCAATGGCTCGATCGACACCGGCACAAAAACCGCGTGGATTCGCCAACGTTACTTGCATGGGAGCAGTCTCCGGATTCAGAAACAAGGTCGCTTACAGCACGGCTGCGAGTGTACCAGAAACAGCCACCGGCCGGACCGGTTTTAAGGCCTCCTTACCGGCGGGCCAGTCAGCGATAGGGAATGAGATAACGGGTATCCACAAAGCAGGTCGGGCGGTGGGACAACGGCGGATACACGTGCAGCCAGTACCCGTCATCACGCCGGTACATCCCTTCATCCACATCGACCAGCACCACCAGATCCCCCTCCAGCAGCCAGGCATTCACCACATCCCGCACCGTCAGCTGCCGGTAGCAGGGCACATTCTGCCCATCCGCCGGTAAATGGACCCGGTAGACGGTTGCCACCTGCCGGCCACTGGTGACAGGGAGAAGCGTACTGGCAAAGGACGGTGAATCCTGACAGCCGCTGGCAGAAAACCCGGCCAGAACAAGTGCGGCACAGACTGCATGATTGAGTTGCATTGAACCATCCATGATCAAATGTTTCGCGGGATACCGTTTAAGGACACTCACCCGGCAATACCCTGTATTTGGCTTTACCCCCCTGTTTCGGCAACCGCTTTACGATCAGGGGCAGGATTTTCCGCATGGCCGGTGCTGTTTCGGGGCCGATCCGTGACTTGAAACCTGAGCACAATCTGGTTTTAATGGTCAGCTTTTCAGGATCAGTTCAGCAGGAGTGCAGGCATGAAAGTCATGGTGGTTGGCGGGGGTGGACGTGAACATGCGCTGGCATGGAAACTGGCGCAATCACAACGGGTCACGGAAGTACTGGTGGCACCCGGCAATGCCGGCACCGCCAGCGAACCCGGCCTGCGCAATCTGGACATTGCAGCGGATGATATCCCCGGCTTGCTGGCTGCCGCTCGTGCTGAAAACGTGCAGCTGACCGTGGTGGGGCCGGAAGCTCCGCTGGTGCTGGGGATTGTGGATGCCTTCCGGGAGGCGGGCCTGCCCTGCTTCGGCCCCGACCGGGCGGCTGCCCGGCTGGAAGGCTCCAAGGCATTTGCCAAGGACTTTCTGGCCCGGCATAACATCCCCACCGCCGCCTATGCCAATTTCAGCGCCATTGAGCCGGCTCTCGCCTACCTGCGTGCGCAGGGTGCCCCGATCGTGGTCAAGGCAGACGGACTGGCCGCCGGCAAGGGTGTGATCCTCGCGCAGACCCTGGCCGAAGCGGAAACCGCCGTGCGCGACATGCTGGCCGGCAATGCCTTCGGCGAAGCCGGGCACCGGGTGGTGATCGAGGCGTTCCTGCAGGGCGAAGAAGCCAGTTTCATTGTCATGGCGGACGGGAAACACATTCTGCCCATGGCCAGCTCACAGGACCACAAGGCGCTTAACAATAACGACACCGGCCCCAATACCGGTGGCATGGGGGCGTACTCTCCAGCCCCGGTAGTAACGCCGGCCATGCATGAGCGCATCATGCGCGAGGTCATCACGCCCACGGTGGAAGGCATGGCAGCTGACGGCATACCCTATACCGGCTTTCTGTATGCCGGCGTCATGATCGGTGCGGATGGCGTGCCCCGAGTGCTGGAATTCAACTGCCGTTTCGGCGATCCGGAAACCCAGCCCATCATGATGCGCCTGCAATCCGATCTGGTGGTGCTGGTGGAGGCGGCACTGGCCGGGCAGCTGGATCAGGTGGAAGCCCGCTGGGACAAACGGGCGGCGCTGGGTGTGGTACTGGCTGCCGGTGGCTACCCGGAAGCTTACCGCAAAGGAGATGTGATCCGGGGGCTGGAACAGGCGGACAGTGACGATGCCAGGGTCTTTCATGCCGGGACTGCTTTCAGGGAGGGGCAGGTCGTAACCCAGGGCGGACGGGTACTGTGTGCCGTGGGACTGGGCGACTCCGTGACAGCCGCCCAGGCCAGAGCCTATGCCCTGGCCGGGACACTTGACTGGCCGGATGTGTATTACCGCACTGACATCGGACACCGGGCAGTGGCGCGTGAACGGGGTGAGCGGGGCTAGTCCTCGTCATCCTCATCGCCCGTCACGACATCAATCACCGCTCCGCCGACCTTGAACGGCACCTTGGCAACCGCAATGGCCGCATCGGTTGTGGCACCGATCAGCAGCCCGACACAACCCTGCAGGGTGAGGGCAGAACACAGGATGGCAGCAGGAAGCAGGATTTTTTTCATTGTTATCGGCCTGTAAACGGGTGAACACAGACCCGGATTATAAGCCGGCAGGCCGGATCGGGGGTGAATACCGGCGGGCAGCCCCGGAAATAATGATTGCAGCCGGCGAAGCGCCTTTGCTATGATGGCGCCCTTTTCGTAAGCCAGATACATCATTTAAGGACGCTTTGACATGAAGCCCGGTATTCATCCCAATTATAGAGAAGTCGTATTTCAGGATCTTGCCAGCGGCTTCACGTTTCTGACCCGATCCACGGTATCGTCCGGTGATACCATCGACTACGAAGGCAAGCAGTACCCGCTGGTCAAGGTGGAAATCTCCAGTCAGTCCCATCCGTTTTATACCGGCAAGCAGGCCATTGCCAGCACCGCCGGCCAGATCGACAAGTTCAATCGCCGTTTTGCGCGCGGCAAATAACTGCCGGACGGCAAAATGCATACGTGCACTGCCTGTTGAAGTATTATAAAAAGCGTCCCGTCCGGACGCTTTTTGCTTTCCCGGTCGACCCATTCGAGCCAGAGTGCGATCGGCCTACCACCCTACGGAGGAGAACAACATGACTCACAAGTTGCGCCAGGACGCTCTCAAGTACCATTCTGAACCCCGCCCCGGCAAGGTAGCGATCCAGATCACCAAGCCGACAGCCACCCAGGCGGACCTGTCACTGGCCTATACGCCGGGCGTGGCCGAGCCGGTCAAGGAAATCCACAAGGATGCGGAAGCCGCCTACCTTTACACCAGCAAAGGGAACCTGGTCGCCGTCATTACGGACGGCTCCGCCGTGCTCGGACTCGGAAATGTCGGTGCACTGGCCGGCAAGCCGGTGATGGAGGGCAAAGGCGTGCTGTTCAAGGCCTTCGCCGGGATTGATGTGTTCGATATTGAGGTTTCCACCCAGGATGTAGAAGAATTCATCAGCACGGTCAAGAACATCGCCGGTTCTTTCGGGGGCATCAACCTGGAAGATATTTCCGCCCCGCGCTGCTTTGAAATCGAGGAACGCCTGCAGGCCATGCTCGACATTCCCGTGTTCCACGACGACCAGCACGGTACCGCTGTCATCCTGAGTGCCGGCCTGATCAATGCGCTGGAGCTGCAGGGCAAGACCTTGGCTGATGCCAGAATCGTGTGCGCCGGTGCCGGTGCCGCCGGGATTGCCTCCATGGACCTGCTGACAGCGCTGGGGGCCAGCAAGGACAATATCTACATGATCGACCGCAAGGGTGTGATCCACGCACAGCGCGATGACCTGAACCAGTACAAGGCCCGCTATGCCCTGGAGACCGACAAGCGCACCCTGGAAGATGCCTGTACCGACGCAGATGTGTTCATCGGCCTGTCCGGCCCCGATATCCTGACCCCGCAGATGCTCCAGCGCATGGCCGCCAATCCGATCGTGTTCGCCCTATCCAATCCCAATCCGGAAATCGTGCCGGCCCTGGCCCTGCAGACCCGCGATGACCTGATCATGGCGACCGGGCGCAGCGACTACCCGAACCAGATCAACAACGTGCTGGGCTTCCCCTACCTGTTCCGGGGTGCACTGGATGTCCGCGCCCGCTGCTTCAACATGGAAATGAAACTGGCAGCCGTGCATGCACTGGCGGCCCTGGCACGCGAGACCGTACCGCAAACAGTACTGGACGCCTACGGGCGCAAGGCCATGAGTTTCGGTAAAGAGTACATCATTCCGACGCCGTTCGATCCACGCCTGCGCGATCGCATTCCGGCTGCGGTGGCACGTGCTGCAATTGAAACCGGTGTCGCACGCCAGAACAAGGCCTGAGCACCGCGCCTGACTCAGCCACCTGCCAACAACCGGCGGGTGCGCTGGGAAGGCGCCAGTATCAGGCGCTCGCCCTTTTTAAGAATGCCATAGCGTAACCCCACCCGGTAACACAGGGCTGCATTCTCCGGTTCGCCCATGTTTTCCAGCATTTCCGCCAGCTCCAGATACCCTTCCGCATCCGGGGCCTGATTGAGGCTGGTTTCATAATAGGAGCGGGCCACCCCCCACAGCCTCTGTTCACGGTGCAGGCGCCCCAGCAGCAGCAGGTTGACCGGATTGTCCGGCTGACGCACCAGCCATTGCTCCGCCTGCACAATCGCGGCATCCAGCTTCGGATGCCGGATGCGGCCATAAAGCGCAGCCAGCCCGGCAACCCACTGGCCGGCATGTACCGTATCGATGAAACGGGCACATTCGGCATCCGCCCCCGCCGCATGCAATGCCGAAGCATAGACCACCATGGCTTCAGGCTGCTCCCGGATGGCAGTCGGCACCTTGCGCCAGAGCTGCTGCATCATCGCCGGATCCTGATGGCGGGCGTATTTACTGAACAGCCCCCTGAGTGCCGCTCCCTGCAGGGCCTGCATGCGCTCCGATGACGCCAGCAGGCCATGTTTGAGCAGGTCCGGCATCAGCTCCAGCAATCCTTCCCAGTTCTCCTGCCGGTACAGTGTCCGCGCCAGCAGCTTCAACACGTGAGTGTTGCGCGGCGAAAGCTCCCGCAGGCTGGCAAGGGTATGCTGGGCCTGCTCCAGCAGTCCGTCATCCAGCAGCATTTCCGCCTGTGACACACCGACCGCCAGCCGTGACCGGGGATCACTGGCCAGCGCCCGGCTCAGCATCTCGTCCCGGCGTTCCGGTGCCTGCACCTTGTGTGCAGCCCGTGCTGCCGCCAGATAGTTCAGGAACGGTGTCTCGCTGTAATCGGCATGCTCGGCCAACTGCTTCTCCGCCCGGCCCCAGTCTCCCTCGGCCATCTGCATCAAACCCAGGCTCAGGTTACGGTTGGCGCGACTGGTCAGGCGGGCCTGCTGCAGGCGCTGCAGCCGTCTGCGCAAACCCAGCAGCTGGTGCAGCAGGGTCACAAACACATGGAACAGCATGGCAATAGCAAACACCAGCAGTGCCAGCGTGGCCGTGCGCATCTCCACACTCCAGCCCCCCCAGCTAATCACGGCACTCCCCTCCCGGGATAATACCGTTTCCATGAGCAGGTACACCACCCCGCCCAGAATCAGCAATACCAGCAGGGTGCGGATCATGATTTCTCCTTGGTGAAAAGCACGGCAGGCGCACGGCGCAGGCGCTCCAGCTCGGTCAGGCTGCCGGAAATATCCGGCCATTCCGGCTCCAGGTCCAGCCGCTCCAGGGCATCCAGACGTCCGACCAAGTGACTCCAGACCGCTTCGGGGTAAAGGGCTTTCAGGTCCTGACGGATCAGGGCAATCTGTTCATGAAAGGGACGGTCACGGGCCTGCAGCAGCAGCAGGCGCAGCACCTCCAGACGCAACTGCAGCAGCAGCAGCGCCTGCTGCTGCAGCTCCAGCGCCAGCGGTTGCCCCAGCAGACGCCCGTTCTCACGCACCACCACGCTCTGTTTCAGCACCCTGAGCATGCGCTGCTTGTAACCACTCCACAGGGTCTGGTCAGCGGAATCATCCGCCGCCGGCGGTGGTGCTTCCTCCCCATCGACTGCCACAGACGGGTCGGCAGGCTGCAGGGGCAGGCCCTGACCCCGCTCCAGCCAGTCCTGCTGCCGCCTTTCCAGCTCACCCTGCAGCCAGCTGATGTCAGCACTGATCCGGGCGGGATCGGGCCGCTCCAGCCGCTCCAGGGCCAGCATGTCCGTCGCCAGCCGTTCACGTAGCGGCAGCACCATCGCCAGCCCCGAACCAGCCAGATGCTGGTCGGCCTGCTGCAACAGTGTCAGTGCGGCATCCACATCATGGGACTGCTGCCAGTTGCGCACGGCCACCTGCAGTATCAACCCGACCTCCATCAGGGTCAGATCCGCCGGTGCCGCCAGCGTGGCCAGGGCACCGGCCTGCTCCTGCCGGCTCGCCAGCTGGTGAACCTGGGTATCGACGCTGACGGCGTAACGTCGGACCCGTCCTTCCAGCTCCCGCATCTGTTGCAGCCGCTCGGCTCCCCCGCCCAGCTGCTGCTCCAGACTGCCGACCCGGACCTGCAACTGTTCCTGCCCCTGCAAACCGGCACGGGATGCCAGTGCAGCGGTCAGCGTCGCAATCCCGGCAGCATTGGCCTTGGCCATTTCATGCATGCGCTGCCAGTGGCGATAACCGGTGGAAATACCGGCTACACTCAGAAACAGGGCCAGAAAAGCAATGAACAGGGCAAATCCGATACTTCGGGTATTACGCCGAGATGGCGGCGACGCCTGCCAGTCGGAAACCGGGTCATCAGGGCGGTCAATCATGATGTTTGTTCCTACCCGCCTGCCAGCGCTGCAGTGCCGCCAGCATGGCAGAATCGGAAGGGTCCCCGGCGGCCAGCACCGTCAGAAAACCGGCCTGTCCCGCCGCAGCGGCAATGCGCCGGCTGCCGGCCAGTACTGGAATCCCCAGCAGCCAGTCCGGGGCACCACTGGCCTGAAGCAGATTCTGCAGGCTTTCGCCACTGGTCAGCATGATCATGTCAAACGGCTCTTTCCGGTGCTGTTGTGTCAGCTGGTTGATGTCAATGGATGGACAGCGACGGCGATACACCTCCCGGTAATCCACCACGGCCCCCCGCTGCTGCAACCGGGCCTGCAGCAATTCACGCCCCCCCTGGCCGCGAACAATCAGGATACGCCGGTTCGGCAACGACTGCAGCGCCGGCAGGGCGAGAAAGTCTTCACTGGTGAAACCCTGTTCCGGTACCCAGTTGACCCGGATGCCGGCCTGTGCCAGCTGCCGGGCCGTCCGTGCCCCGATGGCACCCACAGCCGGCCCTTCTGCATCGCCCTCTGACCCGGCCCGCAGGGCCTGCAGCAACCCGCCGGCGTGAATCACGGCATTGGTGCTGACAAAAATGACAGCATCGTAATCCCCCAATAAAGCGGCTGGCGGCTGCCCCGGCAACCGGGCGGCAACCGGTGGCACCCAAGTCTCAACCACCAGCAACGGCAGCCGGAACACCCTGGCACCGGCACGTTCCAGCAGGCGGCACATGCCGTGCGCCTGTTCCACCGGACGGGTAACCACCACCTGCAGGGAGGCCAGCGGTCGCTGCCCGGCTGTCATCAGTGTGCTCCGTCAAGTCCCAGGCTGGCCAGTACCTTGTCCCCACCCTGCCGCAGCAGGTCTTCTGCCAGCGCAATGCCCAGTGCCTCGGCTTCCGCAGCCGGGCCGGTCTGCTCGCTGTAATACACCATCGAGCCATCCGGATAACCGATCAGACCACGCAGGTGAATCTGCTCGCCCTGCAACTGGGCATAGCCGGCAATCGGCACCTGGCACCCGCCATTCAGACGCCGATTCATGGCACGCTCACACTGCACCAGCAGTCGGGTCGGTTCATGCACCAGCGGGGCAATCAGGCGGTTGATCCTTGCATCATCGACCCGGCACTCAATCCCCAGTGCGCCCTGTCCTGCCGCCGGCAGGCTGACCTCCGGACGGAGATAGGCCGTGACACGATAGGCAAACCCCATGCGCAGCAGCCCGGAAGCCGCCAGAATAATGGCGTCATAATCACCATTGTCGAGCTTGCCCAGCCGGGTATTGATATTGCCGCGCAGGGTTTTGATGCGCAGCCATGGATAATTTTTCAGCAACTGGGTCTGACGCCGCAGACTGGATGTCCCCACCACTGCATCCCGTGGCAGCTCATCCAGCGATTTGTGCATATTGGAAACAAAAGCATCACGCGGGTCTTCCCGTACCATCACCACTGGCAGGTGCAGCCCCTCGGGCAACTCCATCGGCACGTCCTTCATGGAATGGACGGCGATATCCGCCTGCCCCTCCAGCATCGCCGTTTCCAGCTCTTTCACGAACAGGCCCTTGCCACCGATCTTGGACAGCGGACTATCCAGTACCCGGTCCCCCTGGGTACTCAACCCTGCAATACCAACATCCAGACCGGGGTGCAGCTGCCGCAGCCGGTCAGCCACATGCCCCGCCTGCCACATGGCCAGCGGACTGGTTCGGGTAGCAATACGGATGGTCTCTGTCATCAGAATGCCTTGAAACAACACATGCCCGAACTTTACGCCAAACAGGGGGGAAGTTCCAGCAACCCCAAAGCCCGGCAGGGGCACTCGCCCCTTACAGCCCCCCCGTAAATCCTGCTAGAATCGCACCCCGGGCACCTCCCCCTCCAACCCGTAACCCAACCGGAAACCACCATGACAATCCTGCAACGCCTGACCCTGACCCGCCCGGACGACTGGCACCTGCACCTGCGCAGTGGCTCCCTGCTGCGGGCAGTCTTGCCACAGACCAGTGCCTGCTTTGCCCGTGCCATCATCATGCCTAACCTGCAGCCCCCGGTGGTTCGCACCGAACAGGCACAAGCCTACCGCCGGGAAATTCTGGCCGCCCTGCCGGTCGGACATGCCTTCCAGCCACTGATGACCCTGTACCTCACGGAAACCACGGATCCGGACGATGTGCGCACCGGGTTTCTGGAGGGAAGCGTAGCAGCCGTCAAACTCTATCCGGCAGGAGCCACCACCCATTCCGATGCCGGCGTACATGAACTGGAGCGGGTCTATCCGGTATTGGCGGTGATGGAGGAAATCGGCATGCCCTTGCTGATCCATGGCGAGGTGGTTGACCCGGCGGTGGACATTTTCGACCGTGAGGCCGTGTTTATCGAAACCCGGCTCATCCCCCTGCGGGCACGATTCCCGGCACTCAAGGTGGTATTTGAACACCTGACCACCCGTGACGGGGTGGATTATGTGCACGCCTGTGAGCACCATACTGCCGCCAGCATCACGCCGCATCATCTGGCCATCAACCGCAATGCCCTGCTGGCAGGCGGCATCCGGCCCCATTATTACTGCCTGCCGGTGGCCAAGCGCGAAACCCACCGTCTGGCCTTGCTCGAAGCTGCCACCAGCGGGGACAGGCGCTTTTTCATGGGTAGCGACTCAGCCCCGCACCCGGACCATGCCAAACTCAGCAGCTGCGGCTGTGCCGGGATTTTCAATGCCCCCAATGCCATTGCGGTCACGGCCCAGCTGTTCGAGCAGGAAGATGCCCTGATGCATCTGGAAGGTTTTCTGTCCCGGAACGGGGCAGACTTCTACGGCCTGCCCCGGAACACCGGCACCCTCACCCTGGAACGCCTGGAGCAGGCACAGCCGGTACCGCCCGCCCTGCCACTGGAGCAGGGCTGCCTGAGTGTTTTTGACCCTCAAATTCCGGTGTACTGGCGCGTGGCGGACTGAGGCAAAAGCCAATCCTTCCCCCGTCCGGATTATGGACTTCAGGCCCGATTCATGGTCTGCTGCCCTGTATATACGGGTTGATAACGAGGCCATGAGATCAGCCATGTTCTGGCAGGAAGATGAAGACAAAACCCTCCCCGACGCGGTCCCGGATGCGGTGCTGGATGTCAGTTTCGCCATCCGTTGCAAACGTCTGCCCCTGGACCATGCCTGGGCACTGTCACAGGCCATCCGGCAGGCACTGCCCTGGTTTGCGGATGAGCCGCTGGCCGGTGTGCATACCATCCATGTCGCTGAAAGCGGCAATGGCTGGCAGCGCCCGGAGGATGACGGGCAGTTCCTGATTCCATCACGCCGCACCCGCCTGCTGATCCGCATCCCCAAACACCGGCACCCGGCATTGATGACCCTGAGCGGCCAGACGCTTGCCATTGCCGGGCAGACGCTGGTAGTCGGGGACAGTCGCGACAAACCCTTCATCAATGCGCCGGTGCTGTTCGCCCGCTATGTGCTGTCAGCGGTGGAAGAGGAGGAGCCGGCTTTTTTGGCCCGCATGGCAGCGGAAATCCGCAACAGGACTGAGGGTTTCAAGGTCCGGAAAATGCTGTGCGGCAAAAGCCATGCACTTTATACCCCGGAGGGCATGCAACACACCCGCCACCTGATGATTGCCGACCTGGACAACGCGGTCAGCATCCGGCTGCAGCAGTGCGGGCTGGGTGGCGGGCAGCAGCTGGGTTGCGGCCTGCTGCTGCCGCACAAGGGCATCAAGACGCTGAAGCCGGCTGACTGACCCGGACCCGGTTCGCTGCGGCAGGCTATCCGGGCTTCATGATGACATAGCTCAAGGTACAGCGGCCAGCAACAGCCTATAATTGACCATGAATCCGGTTGCACTGTAAAAAATAATGACCCGCCGGACAGCCATGACAAGCTATTGCGGGGCTGTGCTGCCATCAGTGTCAGCCCTTTTCACCAGAACCTCACAAACAAAGGACTTTAAGCATGGATATTCGTTTTGACGGCAAGGTTGCCGCAGTCACCGGTGCCGGTTCAGGCATTGGTAAGGCCATTGCCCTGGCGCTGGCCGAATCCGGTGCCAGCGTGGTGGTCGCCGACCTGAATGAGGCAGCGGCGCGGGCAGTCACCGACATGATCACCACTGGAGGCGGCACCGCTGTGACCTCAGTAGGCGATGCTTCAGATCCAAAAACCGTCGAAGCCATGATTGCAGCCGCCAAAAAGCTGGGTGGCTTGCATCTGCTGGTCAACAATGCCGGTATCGGCGGCCCCAACGCACCCACAGGAGCATACCCGGTCGATGGCTGGCAGAAAGTCATTGACGTGAACCTGAATGCGGTTTTCTACGGGATGCGTTATGGTATCCCCGCCATGCTGGAAGCCGGTGGTGGCGCTATTGTGAACATGGCATCCATCCTGGGAAGTGTGGGTTTCGATGGCTCAGTCGCTTATGTCTCAGCCAAGCATGCGGTGGTCGGCATGACCAAGAACGCTGCCCTTGAGTATGCCACCCAGGGCATCCGGGTGAATGCGGTCGGACCAGCCTTCATTGATACACCGCTGCTGAACCAGATGGATGATAAGCAGCGCGCAGCCTTGGTGTCATTGCACCCGATCGGGCGCTTGGGAACATCTGAGGAAGTGGCTGCACTGGTGCTGTTCCTGCTCTCCAGCCAGGCCAGCTTTATCACTGGCAGTTATCATCTGGTGGATGGTGGTTACACCGCACGCTGACGCGAGTAACATAAACGTACAAGCCCTTATGAACGGAGAAAAAGGCCGGTTTTTGGATAGACAGCCCGTTCCCCCCAAAGAGATGGGTATCGGCGAGGTCTCCCGGCGCAGTGGTATTGCCGTGTCGGCGATCCATAACTTACCCCTTTGCCGAACGCACTCCACTGCCTGTCCTCGCCCGTGGCGTTCTGGAGCGCTGTTTGGATGCCCCTCAACTGGACGAAGGGTTTGAGTCGGTAGCAGACCAGCAATACACCCGTAAGCTATTATTTTCACAAGTGTATGGGCTGATGACATAAGGGGTTTCTTTTTGGGTTCAAACAGCGTGTCACTGACCCCTTCAGCGGTTACGGCAATGTCCCTCCCGAACGGCGGCAACTGTGTGGGGCACACCGGATCCGCCACTTCCGCAAAATGGTGGGGCGTTGCGGCGAAGGGGGAACTATCGGCAAACGCCTGTTGTGATTGGCCTGTGCCACCGTCCGCACCCATCACCGCTGGAAACAACCGCCCGATGAAACCGCCCGCTACCGGTTCCGTCCGAAGGTGCTGACCGTGCTGGGGACGGCCCGCCAACCGGGCATGAATATGACGACCTTGATGCGTGACGTTTGCTCACAGGGTTTGGCTCATCAGCCCGTATCAGTACGCTTCCCGTTGGATCAGCCCACAATCTGCAAACCGCTATAAATGGCGTGAGGGCAGGAAACCACCCAGACCTCTTTCACCGTGACCATCAGGCCCGATACTGCCAGGTGTTCATAACTTTCCAGCCCCAAGCAAATTTCAAACCAGAAGTGACCCGAAAGTCACTTCGGTGAATTGTTTCAACGATGTATCGCTCTTTTCCGCACGCATCCGCAGGAGTGCACCTTCCCAACTATTGAGAAGAAATTGTGCGAGCAACGATGCGGGTTGCGGGTTGCGGATGGCACCGGTCGCCTGCGCTTCGGCGATGCAATCCTCAAAAAGTCCGCTCCATGTCTTGAAATGCATGGCGAGCCGTTCGCGGATCGCGGCGCTGTGGTCAGCGACTTCAAGGCTCATGTTTCCGAGCAGACAGCCACGCGCATAGTCGCCCTGCACGAAACCCTGGATGCGCTCATCGAAATAACCGTGCAGGCGTTCGAGCGGGGGCACCTTTTCATTGGTCAGTAGTGCCCGGAGGCTGTCAAGAGTACTATCGAAATAGAAATCCACCACCGCACGCCCAAAGTCTTCCTTGCTGTCAAAGTAATTGTAGAATGAGCCTTTCGGCACCTTCACGGCATCCACAATCTCTTTGATTCCAGTCGCCGAATAGCCTGCGCCGTGAAGCATTTGCACCCCTGCACGCAACAGATTGTCGCGGGTATGGGGGTTCGGCTTTGGCCCGCGACGGGCGGGCGTTGCTTGCAGTTCCATGGTTAAACCTCAAATAGATGACTGGTCGTATTTTATTTTGCCGAACAGGGCTATGCAAGCTTGATTAATTAAATACGACCGGTCATACTATTTTTATCGACTCACCCTGAACGATCGACCCGACAAATTCCGGTCGTATGGCTGACACTGTGTCCATCAAGAAAGGAACGCTTCAAATGCCTTCATCCCCGCTTTTCACACCGCTTGCTCTAGGCCGCTACAAGCTGGCCCATCGCGTCGTCATGGCTCCGCTCACCCGCATGAGGGCAGGTGTCGGTAATGTGCCGAATGTGCTGGCTCCGGACTATTACAGCCAGCGTGCCACGCCGGGCGGTCTCATTATTGCCGAGGCAACGCAAGTGACGCCCTACGGGCAGGGCTACCCATCAACGCCGGGCATTCATTCTGCCGAGCAGGTTGCGGGCTGGAAAAAAGTTACCGACGCCGTTCACGCCAGGGGCGGTACCATCTTCCTTCAGCTTTGGCATGTCGGGCGGGCCTCCCATTCGAGCTTTCAGCCGGGCGGCGTGCTGCCGGTCGCGCCATCCGCCATCGCCATCACCAGCCAGAAATCGTTCACCCCGGAATGGAAGCAGGTTCTTTACGAAACGCCGCGTGCGCTGGAGTTGAACGAAATTCCCGGCATCATCGACGCTTATCGCCAGGGTGCGCGCAATGCGTTTGCCGCCGGATTCGACGGTGTGGAAGTCCATGCTGCCAACGGCTACCTGCTTGAGCAATTTCTTCATAGCAGCTCGAACACACGCACCGACAGTTACGGCGGCTCGGTCGAGAACCGTGCCCGCCTGCTGTTGGAAGTCACGCAGGCCGTGACCGAGATAGGGGGCAAGGATCGCGTCGGTGTACGTCTGTCGCCGTTCAACGTCTATGGCGATGTAGGCGACGATGATCCGATTGCGCTCTACAGCTACGTCCTCACCCGGTTGACGGAAATCGATGTTGCCTATGCGCACATGATTGTCGGGCGCGAGGGGCCGGGGTTCGACGGAGAGAGCCCGCCAGAGATCGACGCCCTGCATCCGTTCTGGCACAAGCCTCTGATCCTCGCCGGCGGCTTCAACGGAGAAACGGCAGAGGAAACCGTTAAGTCCGGTCGTGCCGACGCCATTGCCTTCGGTCGGTACTTCATCGCCAATCCCGATTTGCCACACCGGCTCAAGATCAGTGCGCCACTCAACCCTTACGATCGCAAGACTTTCTACGGTGGCGGCGCGGCTGGCTACACCGATTATCCGGCACTCGAAGCGAAGCCACCAGCCCATAGGCGTGATGCCATCACGCACAATAACACCAACCTGTTCCTATTGGAGAGCTCCCTATGAAAGTTGTTCTTTTTGCCGCCACTGGCCGATCTGGCCGCGCCATTCTTAATGAGCTTGTCAGCCGGGGATACGACGTCACGGCGGTCGCCCGCAATCTCGACAAGCTGCCGGAGAACCTTCCCGGTAGCGTCACGCGTGTGCAGGACGATTTAAGCAGCGCCGAACGCATGGCGCAGATCATCGGCGATGCGGATGCTGTCGTCAGCGCCTACGGCCCGGCAAGCAGCGATCCCCGCTATCGCACGGACCAGACTTACACCGATCAACTCGTGAAGGTGACGCAGCGGTTGATTGCAGCAGTCGAGAAAGCCGGTCATGTCCGCTTGATCGTGGTCGGTGGATGCGGTTCGCTCTGGTTCTCACCGGGTGTCACAGTGCTGGATTCCGGTCATTGGCCGGAACCTTATGTTGCCATTGCGAAATCGCATGTGAAGGCGTTCGCGGTGCTGAAAGCCTCCGGCATCAACTGGACCTATTTCAGCCCGCCCATGTCGATCACGCCCGGCGAGCGCACCGGCAAATTCCGCATCGGCGGTGATGATCTCATCAAGGACGCCGAAGGCAAGAGCCGGGTATCCTTCGAGGATTACGCCGTCGCGCTGGTCGATGAACTGGAAAAACCTGCATACGAGCGGGCGCGCTTCACCATCGGTTATTAAAAGCCGGAGCCCCTAGGCGGACTTACCCCACCCCATCCGGGGAATAGGCTACTGCCTCATCGTGCCTATAATTCCGGGATGAATATCGGACCGGGGGCTTCTCGCTGCCAGTCCGCTGCAAAACCGGCTCACATCTATCGTGGTAAGGAATCCAATGGTTTACGAAGTCAATGGCAAAACAATTGAAGCAACAGACAACGGGTATCTGGTCAATATCAGCGACTGGGACGAGGATGCCGCCAGAGTCATCGCGGCTGCCGAGGGAATTGAGGCGCTGCGGGAGCGTCACTGGGATGTCATCCACTACCTGCGTGATGAATATATCAACAACAACGGCAATCAGCCCATGGAGCGCGTGATCCTGAAAGCCATGGAGCAGAAATGGAACGCCAGGCTGAAAAGCAAGGACCTGTACGACCTGTTTCCGCGTGCCCCCAGCAAACAGGGACTCAAGGTTGCCGGACTGCCGGCCACAACCCGCAAAGGTGGCTATTGAGTACCTGCAGAGCGGATCGGCTTCCCCTTACGGGATATTACCCCCGACCCTGATCTGCGATTATGCTGATATCCTGAAACAGACTGAGAGGTGTTGCCCATGAGTGACAGAAAACAGCAGATCATCCGGGAAATGCTTGAGATGCAGAAGAAATTCCAGGCTTACGAGCATTCCGGTGAATTCAATGCCGAATCCTATTATGTCGGAGAGTGGAAAGAATACCGTGACCGCTATCAGGAACTGGCTAACGAAGTGCGCGAAATTGCCTGCACGGAAGCCAACTTCTGGAAATAGGCCCGCCGGAACGGCCCGGCACGTCTGGAATCACAAAAAAACCGCGCTGCTGCGGTTTTTTTGTGGGTACCGTTTTACCGCCATACGGCTAGACCTCACTCCACATCCGTACCAGATTGGCATAGGCTGTACTGAGGCTGGCGGCCTCCTCTGATCCTTCCAGCCGCGCCATCACCCCTTCACGCGCCAGAGCCAGCTGATACAACAGTTCACGCTGCTCCGGACTGCGCACCATGCTCTGGGCCCAGGTCACTGCCACCAGCCGGGTTCCGGAACGTACATCAGCCACCCGATGCCAGTAGGATGAGGGATAAATCACGGCATCACCGGCCTCACCCTTGACAACCTGCTCCCCCAGCGGTGTCCGCAGCACCAGTTCTCCCCCTTCATAATCATCCGCACCATTCAGGAACACCGTGGTGGAAACATCACTACGGTAGCGCCCCTGCAGCGGCCCCATCACCGGATCATCAACATGAAAACCGTAATTCATGCCGGCCTGATAACGGGCATAAAACGCGCCGGCCACCCGCAAAGGCAGTACCGCAGCCTGATAACGCGGATGCTGCACCAGCGCCCCGATCACCAGCCGGTCCAGGCGCGCACGCAGGGGATCATCGGCAGCCAGCTCCTGATTGTGCTTGACCTGGCCGGCTTCACGCCCGGCTGAGCGGCGTCCGTCCACATACACCGCCCCCGCCAGCATTTCCTGCACGGTCTGCCGCGTTTCAGGGCTCAATACCGCGCGGATATGCAACAGCATGCTCAGCACCCGGCAGGCGGCAGCAGCACCGGCCTGAACTGCCTGATTTCCCCGCAAACTCCCCGGTTAATCAACCCCAAGTGTTCTAAAATCATGGCATCACCGTTATTCACTCATCTGTTACTAGGAAGGCATCATGAAAAAACTGCTGTCGGGCATCTTGTTGGCCAATCTGCTGATGTTACAGGCCCTGGCGCTGGACACGATTGAAGATACACCGCAAAACCGGCTGGAGCAGGCCGAACGCTACCTGGAAGCCAATCCCCCGTCAGCCATGCTGCAGGAGATCGCCCTGAGCACCACCGCCAGCCTGCCGGCTGAAACCCGCCAACCCTTCATTGACATGCTGACCAAACATCTGGACATCAAGAGCCTCACCAGCGGCATGAAGACTGTTCTGGTCCAGTATTTTACCGCTGACGAACTGTCGGTGCTGGCTGATTTTTACAGTCGTGCGGGAGCAAAATCAGCCATGGCCAAAATGAACCTGTACATGGCCGATATTTTTCCGCTGATACAGGCGGAAATGCTCAAGGCCCAGCAAAAGGCATTCAATCCTGCCACCCGTTCAACTGATACCCCTAATACCAATAAAAACAATGAATTGGATTAAATTCAGACAAACCGCTGGTTTCCACATTTTTTCCACAATCACTGCCTAAGCTTGGAGACAAGGATACCCTTCCATCCTTGAAATGTTGTTGTGGAACCTCGCCGTTACCGGCACCCAACAACCCTGACAGACCCCTGTCCGGAAGCACCGGACTTTCAAGGAGTGAACAAAATGAAATCGAAGGCAGCTGCCATCATCACCTTCATGCTGTTGGGGCTTTTCGCTACCGCCAGCGCTCATGCCGGCGGCAATCGGCATCACGGAAACAACCGCCCACAGGTCTCGTTCGCTATCGGCTGGTCCGGTGGAAACGCAGCTTATGCACTCTCCGTCAATAGTGGAAACCACTACCGGCACCAGCGCCGGGTCTACCAGCGTCCACGCCCGGTTTATCACCAACCCCGCCGGGTCTATCAGCACTCACGCCCGGTTTATCACCAACCCCGTCGGGTCTATCAACGCCCACGCCCGGTTTATCACCAACCCCGCCGGGTCTATCAGCACCCGCGTCCGGTAGTGTATGTGCAATCGGCACCGGTGGTGCGCTACCAGAACAACAACAGCCGGTACTGGGCCCAGAAACGCCAGCAGCAGCAGCAGCGTCACCAGCACTGCATCAGCCGGACACACCGACATACCGCCCAATGTGGGTGCTGACCAGGCAGACCAACACCTGGCCGATAGCACACAACCAGACACGCCGGCCAATGGCCGGCGTTGTCCTGTCGGCATTTACGGCTGCCAACGGACATTGTCACAGGGAACCCAGTTCCTCCGGGCGCACCAGCCGTTCAAGACTCCCGGATGCCGGCTGTATCCGGTGCCAGTCGGCATCCAGACGGATCATGGCCAGATTTGCCGTTGCCAGCAGCCGGCCACCGGCCTTGCACGGTGCATCCGGACACAGCAGCTCCAGCAGCTGCTGGAGCCCTTCATTGTGGCCGACCAGCATCACCCGCTGCAGGCCGGGCTCCAGCCGCCTGACACGCTGCAGCAGTTGCTCGCAGCCGGCCAGATACAGGGAGTCCTCAAACAGGATCTGCCCAGGCGGACAGGCCAGCATATCAGCCAGTACGGCCAGGGTCTGACGGGTACGGCTGGCGGTGGAACACAGTATCTGTTCAGGCTGACAGTGCTCGCGGGCAAAGCAGGCACTCATGAACACCGCCATGCTGCGGGCATCACGCCGTCCACGGGCATCAAGCCGGCGCTCATGATCCAGCGCGGCCTGCCCCCAGTCCGACCGGGCATGCCGATACAACATCAATGTCCGGCTCACGGGAGTACCTCCTGCACCTGAAATCCCTCTTATTATCCCTGATAACTGTCACCTTGTCCCTATTCACCAGTGATTTATCCCGCCTACTGGCGGTCCGTTTTGGCTGGGCTATAATCAGGATCGTTTTTTTAATCAGCAAAAGGAGCACATATGTTTGCTGCAAAAAAGATAGGCTGGGCATTGGCAGCCATTATCGCCGGCACAGTATCATTTCAGGGAATCACGCAGGCAGCTGATACACCGGAGGAGGCTGCCATCAAATACCGTCAGTCCGCTTATACCATGATTCGTCACCATTTCAGTGCCATGGGTGACATGGTCAAGGGCACAACCGAATTCAATGCGGAAACGTTCAAGCAGAATGCCGATGCCCTGGCCACCCTGAGCCTGTATCCCATCAATGGCTTTATTGATGGCAGTTACACCGGTGATACCGAAGCCAAACCCAGCATTGCCGAAAACATGGATGATTTCAAAGAGAAAATGAAAACCTTCCAGGTTGAAGCGGCCAACCTGGCCACTGCCGCCGAATCAGGCGAAATGGACCAGATCAAACCCCAGTTCGGTAAGGTGGGCCAAAGCTGCAAGGCCTGTCATGACAGCTATCGTGAAGAAGACTGAACACTGAACGGGTACTGACCCGGAAACGGAGCAGCCCCTCAGACAACGGGACAGGCAGGGATGCCTGTCCCCATTAACACCATCACCAGCCACCAGCCCGGAATTCCTATCCCAGCCAGGCCAGCGTCCCCCAGACCACACCGTAGCAGGCCAGAAACACGCCCAACCCCAGCCAGCCACTGCGCAACGTCGGGGCCTCGCCCTGCACCCCCTCAGCCGTTCCGGTCACCATGGCCCGGACCAGGTTGGTGCGCTTGTAAAACCGGTAAAACAGCACTGCCGCCACATGCAGGACCACCAGTAGCAGCAGCAGGTTGAATACCTGTTTGTGCAGGCTGGTCATGCGCCCGGAAAACGCATCGGATACCAGAGCATACAGCGGCCCTTCCACCATGATGTCATCCGTGGCAAACAGGCCGGTCACCGCCTGTACCAGCACCGTCAGCAACAGGGCCACCACCATCCAGGCACCGAGCGGATTATGCCCGACATGCCAGGCCGGCGCCCGGCCACCCAGTTCCTTCAGGTGGCCAAGCGCCTGAAACGGTGACCTTACAAACTGGGAAAAACGGGCGGTATCACTGCCGATAAAACCCCAGATGATCCGGAACAGCACCAGTGCCAGCAGGAAAACACCGACCCGCATGTGCCAGTCCATCCATAACCCGCCGGTTTCGGCGGAAAACCACATGAAGCCGATACCCACAACCAGCGTCCAGTGAAACAGACGTACCGGCAGATCCCAGATTTTCATACTTCAACTCCCTGTATTAATGGTATTGATACTCATATTTCATATTCTGCCCCGAACAGGGTGTGGCGGACTAGCGCAGATTCAAGACATCCAGCATGTCAAACCGGCCATTGCGGTGCGACATCAGCCAGGTGGCCGCACGCAGGGCACCATTGGCATAATTGATACGGCTGGCCGATTTGTGGGAAATCTCGACCCGCTCACCGGCCCCGGCAAAAATGACACTATGCTCACCCACCACGTCGCCGCCGCGCAAAGTGGCAAAACCGATGGTCTGCCGCCCGCGCTCACCGGTATGGCCCTCACGCCCGTAAACCGCACAGGTCTGCAGGTCACGCCCCAGTGCTTCGGCGACCACCTCCCCCATGCGCAGCGCGGTTCCTGAAGGGGCATCCACCTTGTGACGATGGTGCATTTCCAGCACTTCCACGTCCACCTCATCCCCCAGTACCCGTGCCGCCATGTCCAGCAGCTTCAGGCACAGGTTCACGCCCACACTCATGTTGGGAGCAAACACCACGGGAATCTGCCCGGCGGCAGCGATGATGGCCTCTTTTCCGGCTTCATCAAAGCCGGTGGTACCGATCACCATACGCTTGCCATGCCGGACACACCAGTCCAGATGCACCAGCGTGGGTTCCGGACGGGTGAAATCAATGAGCACATCAAAATCGGCCCCGGATGCCAGCGCCTGGTCCAGCGACCCAACCAGCCTGACTCCGTTGGTCCCGCAGCCGGCCACCATACCGCTGTCCGCTCCCAGCAGGGGGTTGTGCGGCTGCTCGGTCGCCACGGTCAGCTGTACCCCCTCATGCGCAGTACAGGCTTCAATCAGGGTTTTACCCATGCGCCCGGCAGCACCAACAATGGCAATCCGCGGGCGTGTACCGGTGCTAACTTCCATGCGTACTCCTTAATCCCTGCCCTGTTTTTCCGAACCAAACAGGTCATGCTTCACATCATCAAAAAAATGTTTGGCCTTATCCAGCCAGCCATGCTGCTGGGGACTGTGACGCTGGCCACCTTCCTGCATGATGTCATCAAACTCCATCAGGAGTTCACGCTGGCGCTTGGTCAGATTGACCGGTGTTTCCACCACCACATTGCAGATCAGGTCACCCATACTGGCACTGCGCACCGACTTGACACCCTTGCCGCGCAGGCGGAACTTCTTGCCGGTCTGGGTTTCTGCCGGAACCCTGAGCGTGACCTTGCCTTCCAGCGTCGGCACTTCCAGCTCGCCGCCCAGCGCCGCCATGGTGAAGCGGATCGGGACATCACAGTACAGATTGTCACCATCACGCACAAACAGCTCATGCGGCTTCACATGCACCTGCACATACAGATCCCCCGACGGGCCGCCATTGATCCCGGCTTCGCCCTCACCGCTCAGGCGGATGCGGTCCCCTGTATCCACCCCCATGGGAATGCGCACGGACAGGGTTTTCTGCTTTTCCACCCGGCCCTGACCATGACAGTCATGACACGGATCGGAGATGATGCGTCCGGTACCACGGCACTGCGGGCAGGCCTGCTGCACCGAGAAAAAACCCTGCTGGATACGCACTTGTCCCTGACCATGGCAGGTCGGACAGGACTGGGGATGAGAGCCCTGTCTGGCGCCCGTGCCCTCACAGGTGTCGCAGGTCTGCATGGAAGGCACCCGAATGTCAACCTCGGTGCCGAATACCGCCTCCTCCAGACCCAGCTCCAGATTGTACTGCAGATCACTGCCCCGGTAGGCACGGTTACCACCACCACGACGCCCACCGCCCCCGAAAATATCCCCGAAAATGTCTTCGAAGATGTCACCGAATCCCCCCGGCCCGGCACCCCCCCCCCCCCCCCCTCGCCACCGCCCGACGCCCGCATTACCCAACTGGGCATA
>JAGRJD010000089.1 GCA_020442915.1 Thiothrix sp.
TATGCAGTGGCGTGAACATTTACGCCCTACCATACCTATATCCCCAGCTTTGGTGAATGGGGCTTTGTCATGGCCGCCCGCCGGCCACTGAATCCGGCACGCATCCGCCTGCCCCTGCCGGAGTACCGCTATCTGAATCAGGACATGCTGGGGCAGCTCTTCAGCTTCCCGGCGGACATGGCCACCCTGCCGGTGGAAACCAACGCGCTGACTTCCCATGCCCTGCTGCGGTATTACGCGCAGGGCTGGAATGAATGGTATGAATAAATACCCGGCCTGCCGGGGGATGCACTGCATTTTCACCCGAAGGATACAAGGATAACCCATGGTGGATGCTCACTATCAACACCGTACAGGCAGCAGCCCTGAGCTGGTGTTGTTCAGCCGCAAAAATATCAGCTACAAAACCGCCTGCGACATCATTGACCGCTACCCTTGGGCATCCGAGCTGGAACTGAGCGACCGCTACGGGGAAGGCGGTGGCTTTTATTTTGTCGCTGGCGCACCGGAAGGCATCCATGCCGCCTATCAGTTCACGCCAGTCGAGGCCGACCGGGGCCTGCTGAATCTGGAGCTGGTGCTGAAAAAAGGCTGGCTGGGCATGATTGGCCGCCGGGCAAAGTCCATCGACTTTGACGCCGTTTCCACCAGCATGGCAAAGCAAAAAATCCGGGAGCTCTTTACAGACTCACCGGAAGCACTGTATGAGAAATACCGTTGACACCGGCTAAACGGCAGCATGCCGCATCACTTGCACAAACGTGTCGTTATAACAGGCCCCATCCCCAATATCGGTGCGCCAGTCCGCCGACATCAGCGCATTCACGGTCTGCCCCCCCGGACTGCTGGCCAGCCATGCCCCTTTGGGCGTACACAACAGACCGGGCTGCATGGCATTACTGAGCTGCGCCCGGAACATCACCTCGCCCCGTGCATTCCAGACCCGCACCGTGTCCCCGTCCGTAATCTCACGCACTGCCGCATCATCCGGATGAATTTCCAGCACCTGCAGGGCCAGCGAATCGGCACAGCCGCCAAAGGTGGTATTGATACGCTGATCGGAGGAAGGTGACAGGATGCGCAGGGGATAGGCCTCCTCACGCGCCAGCGGCTGATAAGCCGGCACACCCAGCCCATGGGCGCTCTGCAGGGCGGCACTGTAAAGCTCAATCCTGCCACTGGGAGTGGCCGGTGTCACATTGCGGCACATCAGCAAAGGCTCGCCCCCGGCATCCATGGGCAGTGCCTGATCCAGCGGCAGCGTGGCCGGGGTCAGGCCCTGCAGGCGGGCATCTCCGGCCATGAATGCCGTATCCATCAGCTCGGTATCCGTGGCCTGGAAAGCCGGATCATCCAGCCCGAAACGCCGTGCCAGACGCCGGAAAATTTCGGTATTGGGCCGCGCCTCCCCCTGCAAAGGGATCACGGCCTGCCCGCGCTGCAGCCAGGTATGGCCGTAGGCACCATACACATCGTCAGTCTCGAACACGCTGGCCGCCGGCAGAATCACGTCCGCATAACGCATGCTGTCGGTCATGACCACATCCGAGCCGGCAACAAACAGGGCCTCGTGCATCAGGGCCGCCCGCATGCGCTGCTGATCCGGGTGCGTCGCCAGCGGGTTGTGGTTGTAGATCATCAGCGCCCGCACTGGTGGTGGAAAATCCTGCGTGAGGATGGCGCGGGGCACATCCAGAATGTTCAGGGTCCGGGTACCGGGCGGTACCAGATCCGGACGCTGCAATGCCGTACCGTCACGCGGGAAAGCGAAACCCACCTTGGCCACCACACCGGCTCCCGGTCGCCCGAGATTACCGCTCAGCGCCTGCAGTGCCATGGCTGCACGCAGACCCGAACCGCCATTGCGCCCCCGCTCCATGCCGTTGCTGATGGCAAGGCCGACCCGCTGCGCCGCCAGATACCAGTCCGCCAGCTGCCGGAACTGGCCGGCACTGATGCCGCAGATGGCCTCCACATCCACCACGGTAAAGCGCCGGGCCTGCTCCAGATAGGCTTCATGGCCCTGCACCCACTGCGCCACAAAATCAGCGGCAATCCCGAAATGGCGCTCCAGCTCCGCCGCCAGTGCCAGCGCCAGTACCACATCGGTATCGGGTTTCAGCTGCAGGAACAGGTCAGCCCGCTCCGCCATGACGGTCCGCCGGGGATCAATCACCACCAGCCGGGTACCGCTTTCCTGGGCCTTGCGGATGGTACGCGCCAGATGCAGGGCGGAAACCGTGGTATTGCTGCTCCACAGCAGGATCAGGTCCGAGTGCAGCAGCTGCTCTGGCGGCATGCCGGGTGCATTGCCGAACAGGCTGGTATAGGCCAGACCGCGTACCCCGCCGCACAACGGCCCCCGATTCAGACGGCTGGCACCCAGTGCATGGAAAAAACGCAGGTCCATGGAGCCACCGGCCAGTTCGCCATGCGGCCCGGCATAATTGAACCCGACCACCGACTCCGGCCCGTGTGCATCCATGGCACGCTGAAAACCGGCGTGAACCCGGTCCAGCGCCTCTTCCCAGCTGATGCGTGCAAACTGTCCGGAGCCACGGGCACCGGTACGCCGGAGCGGGTAAAGCAGGCGCTGGCTGCCATGCACATATTCCGGATAGTATTTCGCCACCTTGCTGCAGATGGCGCGGTCGGTATAAGGGTTGGCCCGCGAGCCACGGACCCCGACCAGACGGTTGTTCTCCACCGTCACGCTCAGGCTGCAGGTATCGGGGCAATCCAGCGGACAGACCGCAGGCAGGGTGGTACGGGGGGTGGCAGACATGAAACTGGCTCCTGATGGTGATTGGTGTTCTAATCCTTGCGCTTTGCCCGAAAGCGTAGCACGAACAGGAGCGAGAATTGAACACGGCAGCCACCCTGCAGCAGACCATTCACAGCCGCATCCCCCTGAGCCGGGCCATGGGCTTCACCATTGTGACCCTGGATGATGAGCACATTCATGCCAGTGCACCACTGGAGCCGAACCTCAATATCCATGGCACCGCTTTTGCCGGCAGCCTCTATGCCGTGGCCACCCTGACAGCCTGGGCACTGGCCTACCACTGGCTGGAACGCCTGCCGTTTGCCACCGAGCTGGTGCTGGGCCGGGCTGACATCCGCTACCGCCAACCGGTTCAGGGTGAACTGCACTGCCGCCTGCAGCCGGAAGCCGAAACCCGTACCCGCTTTCTGCAGGCCGTGGAGCAACAGGGGCGCGGGCAGCTGACGCTGGCAGTCGGCATCAATGAAGCCGCCATCTGGCAGGGACGGCTGGTGGCCCTGCAGCGGGAGCAGCCGGCATGACACGTCAGGGCCGGGCCTACCTGTTCGGCCTGAGCGCCGTGCTGTGCTGGTCGACGGTCGCCACCGCCTTCAAGCTCAGCCTGGCATGGCTCAGCCCGGCCCAGCTGCTGCTGTTCGCCAGCCTGACCTCCTGCACGCTGCTGGGCGGTATTCTGGTCCTGCAGGGCAAAGCCCTGCAGCTGCGCAGGTTGAATGGCGGCACCTTGCGCACCTCGCTGGTTTTCGGTGCCCTCAATCCGACCCTGTACTACCTGATCCTGTTTCAGGCCTATGACCGCCTGCCGGCCCAGGAAGCACAGATCATCAATTACACCTGGGCCATTACCATGGCGCTGCTGGCGGTCCCCCTGTTAAAGCAGCCATTGCGCAAACAGGATATTGCCGCCGCCGTGCTGTGTTATTTCGGTGTGGTGGTGATCGCCACCCATGGCAGGCTGCTTGACATTCATTTCAGCGACCCGTTGGGTGTCATACTGGCGCTGGTCAGTACCCTGATCTGGGCCTTGTACTGGATTTTTAATGCCCGTGACCCGCGTGAGCCGGTGCTGGGACTGTTCCTGAATTTCCTCTGCGCCCTGCCGCTGATACTGGGCTGGTGTTTACTGACCGGAGCACTGGAAACCATCCAGTGGCGTGGTATCTGGGGTGCGGTTTATGTGGGGGTATTTGAAATGGGCCTGACGTTTGTATTATGGCTTAGTGCCATGAAGCTGACCACCAGCACCGCCCGCATTTCCAACCTGATTTTCATTTCCCCGCTGCTGTCACTGGCATTTATCGGGCTGGTACTGGGTGAACCGATTCTCCCTTCAACCCTGTGGGGACTGGGGCTGATTGTGGGAGGACTGCTGGTGCAGCAGCTGAAAAGCACCTGATCAATAAATATTATTCAAAATACCCAAAACACAATAACCCCCGACCCCTTTCCGATTATCACCCGCTGCAAACCAGCGATCCTGTCCAAAACTGCTTCCATTTGAATACAACCTTAACATGCATGGGACATCAATAAGCCGGGCCTCACTGAAGAAGGCCCAGGTTACCCAAGGAGTGCAAACCATGTATCCAGGAATTTATTCGCAACAGAACCCGCAGCCCCAGAGAAACTACATGCAGCCGGGGCAGAGCAACTGTCGGGGACGGCAGGGCTACGGACAGCCGCCGGCTTCAAACTTCCAGTCCTCCTCCCTGCAGCAGATTCTGAGCCTGCTGCTGCCCTTGCTGCAGCAATTGCTGAACCAGAATCCGGACACCCCCACCACACCCCAGCAACCCCTGCAGGAAGTCCGGTTTGATGCCGATGCACCACAGCCACTGAACCATGTCAACGGGGTACCCGTCACCAGCATTGAGTACCGGCGGGACGGCTACAGTGCCACCCTGGCGGACGGTACCGGTGTCGGTGTCGCCATCGCCGCACCCGGCAGTGATGCCCTCTTCCCGAGGGTCAACGGTGTCGCCGTCACCCGCGTGGATTATAACGGTGATACCGCCACCTACACCCTGGAAAACGGCAGCACCCTGGTCGGGGCCAGACCCGCGATACCGGTCACTCAATCCCCCACTCCCGGCACCCCGACAACGCCCGGCATGGTTCAGTACGACGGAGATACGCTGACGGTCAATGGGAAGTCCTATACGCCACAGCCCGTACCGGCACACTGGCCCGAAGAACAACTGTATATTGTGGCCAGTGACAGTGCCAGCGCTGACAGCATCAAGCAGATACTCAGCCAGTTTCCGGATGTCCAGATCACCCGGGAGCTGCGTCGCCCCCAGTTCGACAACAGCACGCTGATGATCCAGGTACCGGAAAGCCACCTGTCACAATGGCAGCAGGCCCTGACGGACAACCTGCCTGATCCGGATGCGCTGTTCTATAACGTCCCCTTCGTAGCCAGTTGAAGCAACAGACAACCGGCTGCTCCGGCAGTGGGGGGCCATTCAGCCCCCCCCCTGTCCCGGTACCATCTGCAGACAGCTACGCCCCCAGAATCCCCGGCAGGCGCAGGCCATGCTCGCGAGCGCATTCAATCGCATCCTCATACCCCGCATCCGCATGCCGCCACACGCCGGAAGCCGGATCATTCCACAGCACCCGCTCCAGCCGTCTGGCTGCCGCGTCGGTACCATCGGCACAGATCACCATCCCGGCATGCTGTGAAAAGCCCATGCCCACGCCACCGCCATGATGCAGGCTGACCCAGGTCGCCCCTGAAGCGGTATTCACCAGCGCATTCAGCAGCGGCCAGTCCGACACCGCATCCGAACCGTCCTGCATGGCTTCGGTCTCACGGTTGGGTGAAGCCACCGATCCGGAATCCAGATGATCCCGCCCGATCACCACCGGAGCCTTGAGTTCACCCTTGCGCACCATTTCATTGAAAGCCAGCCCCAGCCGGTGCCGGTCGCCCAGCCCGACCCAGCAGATGCGTGCCGGCAGGCCCTGAAAATGAATGCGCTCACGGGCCATGTCCAGCCAGTGGTGCAGGTGCGTGTTATCCGGCAGCAGCTCCTTGACCTTGGCATCGGTGCGGTAGATATCCTCCGGATCACCGGACAACGCCGCCCAGCGGAACGGGCCGATGCCCCGGCAGAACAACGGACGGATGTAGGCCGGTACAAAACCGGGGAAGGCAAAGGCGCGCTCAAACCCTTCTTCCAGCGCCATCTGGCGAATGTTGTTACCGTAATCCACAGTCGGAATTCCGGCTTCATGAAAGGCGACCATGGCCTCCACCTGCACCCGCATGGAAGTCCGTGCCGCCCGCGCCACCGCATCAGGGTCACGCCCCCGCATATCCTTCCACTGTGCCAGTGTCCAGCCCTGTGGCAGATAGCCATTGACCGGATCGTGGGCAGACGTCTGATCCGTCACCAGATCAGGGCGGACACCCCGACGCAGGACCTCCGGGAAAACATCGGCTGCATTGCCCAGCAGGCCGACGGATTTGGCCTCCCCGGCTGCCGTCCAGCGCTCAATCATGGCCAGCGCCTCGTCCAGGGTTTCAGCCTTTTCATCCAGATAGCCGGTACGCAGACGGAAATCAATCGAATCGGGGTTGCACTCGACGGCCAGACAGCAGGCCCCGGCCATCACTGCCGCCAGCGGCTGTGCCCCTCCCATGCCTCCCAGCCCGGCGGTCAGTATCCAGCGCCCCTTGAGGCTGCCGTCATAATGCTGGCGCCCGGCCTCGGCAAAGGTTTCATAAGTTCCCTGCACAATGCCCTGTGAACCGATATAAATCCACGACCCCGCCGTCATCTGCCCATACATCATCAGGCCCTGCCGGTCGAGCTGGTTAAAATGCTCCCAGGTCGCCCAACGCGGCACCAGATTGGAATTGGCAATCAATACCCTGGGCGCATCCTCATGGGTTCTGACCACAGCTATCGGCTTGCCGGATTGCACCACCAGCGTCTGGTCAGCTTCCAGCTCCTTGAGACTGGCGACAATCAAGTCAAAATCCTTCCAGGTTCGTGCAGCCCGCCCGATCCCGCCATAGACCACCAGCTCGGCAGGATTTTCTGCCACCTCGGGGTCCAGATTGTTCATCAGCATGCGCAACGGTGCTTCCGTCAGCCAGCTTTTGGCCAGCAGTCGGGTTCCGGTCGGAGCCGTGACCGTACGTGTACTCAGGCGCGGATTCTCTGCGACAGGCAGGGTATTGGCCAGCATGTGCTGCAAACGGGACCGGGCCAGCCAGTCCTGCTGTGCAGCAGCGGTCTGGGCAACGGATTCCGGTTTGGCTGTCGGGCGATTTTCAGGGGTATCAGACATGGGATGCTCCTAGCTTGATTCGACAATAAAGCATTTACATTAAAATAATAAGCATGAACATATTTGTCAAACAAAATGTGCACCTTCCACGATGGCAGTCCCGCTTTCATCAAAATGTGCACCTTCCACGATGGCAGTCCCGCTTTCATCAAAAGGTACGGACCAGCAGCCCCTCATCCAGGGCAACTGCTATGGCAATCGGTATAAAAATAAGCTATACATAACGGGATACTTCCCACACAAAGCTGCACGAAGCTTTGCCCATTGAACCTGCCACTGAAAAACCGGGAGCAACCATGACAGGAAAAATACGGCCATTATTTCTGCTGGGTCTGGCATTGCCTGCCCTGCTGTACATGCAGGGTATCAGCGCCCGTGAGGCCCGCTATCCCGAAATCGGTAATGGCCGCATTGAACAGAAGCTGGTCAAATCCGGCCATTACATGGTGGCAGCAGCCAATCCGTATGCAACCGAAACCGGGATGCGCATTCTGGAGCAGGGTGGCAATGCCGTGGATGCTGCCATTGCCGTGCAGATGGTGCTGAATCTGGTCGAGCCGGAGTCCAGCGGTATCGGTGGCGGTGCCTTTGCGCTTTACTGGGACAAGGCTGGCAAAAAGCTCAGCACCTATGACGGGCGCGAAAAAGCCCCGCTGGCCGTGGATGAAAACCTGTTCCGCAGGAACGGGGCCGACATGGACTGGTGGGAGGCGCTCGCGGGTGGGCGCTCGGTCGGGGTGCCCGGCGTGTTGGCCCTGCTGGAAAAAGCGCACAAGGCCCATGGCAAACTGCCCTGGAAAGACCTGTTCACCGATGCCATCCGCCTGAGCGAGGAAGGTTTTGAGGTATCACCCAAGCTGGCTGCCTCGATTGCCAACAACAGCAATCCGGCGCTGGGGCGCTATGATCCGGCCTGGAAATACTTCTTCCCCGGTGGTGAACCGCTCAAGGCTGGCGCCATCCTGCGCAATCCTGAACTGGCTGATACCTTCCGGCGCATTTCCCTGCTCGGGGCCAGTGCGTTCTACAAGGGCCAGATTGCGCTGGATATTGTCGTTGCCGTACAGAGTGCGGCGGATAATCCCGGCACCCTGACGCCTTCAGACCTGGCTGACTATCAGGCCGTGGAGCGCCCGCCAGTCTGTGCACCCTACAAGGAATACCGGCTCTGCGGCATGGGTCCGCCCACCTCCGGCGGCCTGACCGTGATCCAGATTCTGAAGCTGCTGGAAAACCACGACCTGTCCCGATACCAGCCGCTGTCCGCCGAGGCCGCGCACCTGTTCACCCAGGCCAGCCGTCTGGCTTACGCCGACCGGGCCAGATACATGGGCGATGCCGATTTTGTCACCGTGCCGGTGGCCGGGCTGATCAATGGCGATTACCTCAGGGAGCGTGCCCGGCTGATCGGTGCACGTGACATGGGTACAGCGGAAGCCGGTGTACCGCCCGCTGCCGACCGGAACTGGCAGAGTGCCGACTCCCCCGAGCAGAACAGCACTACGCATTTCAGCATTGTCGATGCCGAGGGCAACGGCTTTTCCATGACCTCCAGCATCGAGATGGGCTTCGGCTCCACCCTGATGGTACGCGGCTTCCTGCTCAACAACCAGCTGACCGACTTTTCCTTCAGCCCGGAGGAAAATGGCGAGAAGGTAGCCAACCGGGTTCAGCCCGGCAAGCGCCCGCGCAGTTCCATGTCACCGTTCATGGTCTTCAACCCGCAGGGTGATCTGGTGATGCTGATCGGCTCACCGGGTGGCAGCCGCATTATCGAGTACGTGGCCCAGACCCTGCTGGGGGTGCTGGACTGGAAGCTGGATATCCAGCAGGCCATTGACCTGCCACACTATGTCAATCGCAATGGTGGCACCGATCTGGAGGAAAATACCGCAGCGGTGGAACTGAAACCGGCGCTGGAAGCACTGGGGCATACTGTCAAGGTGCAGGACCTGAATTCCGGCCTGCACGGGATCGTGATCACCCCGGATGGACTGGAAGGCGGGGCTGATCCGCGCCGTATGGGGATGGTGCTGGGGAAATAACCGGCCTGGGCCAGCCCCTACCCCCCCACATACGTCAACGGCAGTGCCGTGGTATCGACAATCTTGTTGAGCACAAACGAGGACTGCACCCCGGATACGCCGGGAATGCGGGTGATGCGGCCCAGCAGCAGCTCATGATAGCGCTCCATGTTCGGTACCAGAATCTTGAGCTGGTAATCTGAATGATTGCCAGCCACCAGATAGCACTCCACCACTTCGGGAATGGCGCGAACCGCCTGTTCGAACACCTCGAAACGCTCACTCACATGCTTGTCCATACTCACCAGCAGAATCACGGTCAGGTGCAGGTTGATCTGGCGCTCATCCAGCCGCACCAGGCGACGCCGGATCACACCCTGCTCTTCCAGCTGCTTCACGCGCCGGGAACAGGGCGCTGCTGTCAGCCCGACCTGCTCGGCCAGCTCCTGATTGGCAATGGCTCCATTCTGCTGCAGGACCTCCAGAATCCTCAGATCAAAGCGGTCAAACTTCGCTGTCGTTTCCATAAATGCCTTTATCACGCAATTTTTCAGAACCGGATCGGCATTTTGCGCCAGAAAATTGCCAAACCCAAGCAGAATCGGGATTAATAAACAGGTTATTGCGCAGCAACCGGCGTATGATGAGCCTCAAACACTGATCAAAAGAGAACCTGAGCCATGTTTGACCATACCAAATACCGTGCCTTCCAGCCTGTTGGCCTCACGGATCGCCAGTGGCCTGACCACGTGATCACCACCACCCCGGACTGGTGCAGCGTCGACCTGCGTGATGGCAACCAGGCCCTGATCAACCCCATGTCCATTGACAAAAAGGTGCGCATGTTCCAGCTGCTGGTCCGGCTCGGGTTCAAGGAAATCGAAATCGGTTTCCCGGCAGCATCCCAGACTGAATACGACTTCCTGCGCAGGCTGGTCGATGAACAGCTGATTCCGGACGATGTCACGGTCCAGATACTGACCCAGGCCCGCAAAGAACTGATCGAGCGTAGTTTTGCAGCCCTGAAGGGTGTCAAAAAAGCCATTGTGCACGTCTACAATTCCACCTCCACCGTGCAGCGCGAGCAGGTCTTCGGCATGAACCGTGCCGGCATCCGTGATATTGCGGTACAGGGTGCCCGCTGGCTGCAGGAAGAAGCCCGCCAATACCCGGACACCGACTGGACCTTCCAGTACTCACCGGAAAGCTTCACCGGGACCGAACTGGATTTTGCCGTGGAGGTCTGCAATGCCGTTCTTGATGTGTGGCAACCGCAGAATGGCCAGAAAGCCATCATCAACCTGCCCTCCACGGTGGAAATGTCCACACCCAACATCTTTGCCGATCAGGTGGAATGGTTCTGTCGTCACCTTGAACAGCGCCAGCATGTGCGCATCAGCCTGCACACCCACAATGACCGGGGCTGTGCAGTGGCGGCGGCTGAACTCGGACTCATGGCCGGAGCGGACCGGGTGGAAGGCACGCTGATGGGAAATGGCGAGCGCACCGGCAATACCGATATCGTGACCATGGGCATGAACCTGTACTCTCAAGGCATTGACCCCGGACTCGACTTCTCCAACATCCGTGAAATCATCGCCATTGTGGAGGAATGCACCGAACTGGAAGTACACCCGCGCCATCCCTGGGCCGGCGAACTGGTCTACACCGCCTTTTCCGGCAGCCATCAGGATGCCATCCGCAAGTCGGTCAGGTACCATAGCGAACACCAGCTCCCGCATTGGGAAGTGGCCTATCTGCCGATCGACCCGCGTGACCTGGGCCGCCAGTACGAGGCCGTGGTACGCATCAACAGCCAGAGTGGTAAAGGCGGGGTGGCACTGATTCTGGAGCGTGATTACGGCATCAACCTGCCCAAGTGGATGCATGGCCACCTGAGTCAGGTGGTCCAGAAAGTCTCGGAAACCACCGGCAGGGAAGTGCCCTCCCTGCGCATCAAGTCACTGTATGAACAGCACTTCCATTACGTTCCTTCCGACTGGACCCTGGTACACTACGACCTGCACGCCCATGGCAGGGAGGTTCAGGCCGATTTCGTCATCGGTGACGACAGCCATAAACTGCATGGGCAGGGGCATGGCGTGGTGGAGGCACTGTGCGATGCGCTGGGACGTCACACCGGTGTGCGTCCGGAAGTGACCCAGTTTGATGAAAGCTCCATGTCCGTCGGTACCAATGCGGAAGCGCTGGCCTGTGTCGAGCTGCAGGTGGATGACCAGATCATCGCAGCCGTGGCAACCAGCGGCGATATTTCCACCGCTGCGCTGCAGGCCGTGCTGACCGCCTTCTCGCGCAGTCACCATGCCATTGCCCGGAACCAGAGCGCTGAACAGCCAGCACACGCGACCCGGCAGGCTGCTTCATGAACACACAGAAAGCCGCCCTGATCATCGGAGGCGGCAGCGGTATGGGGGGGGAGCCGGAGCCGCACGCCGGCTGAGCTGATGCGCTTCTAGCCCCCCCCCTTGCGGAAATAAAGATCGAACTGCTGCAGAAAAACCCGGAACTCAGGTTCCGGAATGGTGCCGTAATCAAAGGTGACAAGCAGCCAGGGCAGGCATAACAGGGCAATGCGGCGCTGCTGCTCCGCACCCAGCATAATCAGTAGCTCCCCGGATGGCAGCTGTACCCGCACCCGGCTGTCCTCCAGCACGTAAGGATAGCCGTGCAGGGCCGCCGGCAGGGTACGCATGAACTCCGCCTGCCGGTATCCCATTTCCCGCGCCAGCAGCGCCATTCAGCCCCCGGCAACCGGTGGCCAGATGGCCAGCACGTCCCCGGCCTGGATCAGGCCCGGCTGCCCGCGCTGCGCCGGTGCCACAAATACGCCATTGAGCAGCACCAGATGTGCCAGCGGCGGCGGAACATGGAAACGGGCAATGAGTTCATTCACGCTGACAGCATCCGCCACCTCGATTTCCACCCGGTTGCTGCGCGCCTCGGGCGGCAGCAGGTCACTCAGGGTCGCATACAGTTTCAGGGTGATTTTCATGCACGATACTCAGGGCACATGGTGTGCCAGATAGGCCTCCATCACCCGGGTCGGGTCATCCAGCAGCCGCTGTTTCCAGCGTCCCAGCCGGGTGCGGTTCTGGATCAGGCCCCGCAACACTCCGACATGCTGGGTCAACCCCAGGGTATTGGCCCCCACCAGTACGTCATCCGCAAACTGCAGGTTCATGTAGCGGTAGCTGGCCGGGTTGTTCAGGGTCACGGAATCCCCGCCGTCAGCCCCCTGCCACAGGCCGAAAGAGCCGGAAATCAGTCCCATGGTATCCAGGACGTTCATGTTGATGCTGCCCTGATGAACCGCCTGCCGTGCGCCACTCATGTTGGCCGCCGCCAGGGCCCCATGCTGTACCGCCGTAGGCTGTATGGCCTGCACGCTGTAGCCGCCGGTGGAAAAGTCCCGGCCTTCCGCCACATCACCCGCCGCATACACATCCGGCTGGCTGGTCTGCAGGTGCTCGTTCACCACAATGCCCTGATCGCATTCCAGCTCCCCGGCCAGCCCGGTATTGGGGCGCACGCCGGTGGCACTGATCAGCAGATTGACCGGAACCGGGTCACGCCCGTCCAGCTGCACGACCAGACGCCCGTTTTCCTGCGTCACACCGGTCACACGGGTGGAGGTCAGTACCCGGACGCCCTTGTCCTCGCACCACTGCTTCAGTAGCGTGCCGGAATTACCATCCATCATGCGCGGCACCATGCGGTTTTCCATTTCCACCACGGTCAGGTTGATGCCACGCCGGGCCAGCGCTTCCAGAATGATGCAGCCGATAAAGCCTGCGCCCATCAGCACCACGTCATCACCGGGCTGGGAACGGGCAATGATCTGGCGTGCATCCGCCAGGGTCCAGCAGTTTACCACCCCCGGCAGGTCCATGCCCTCGACCGGCGGCTTGACCGGGTGAGAACCGGTCGCCAGCAGCAGTTTGTCAAAGCTGATCCGGTTGCCGTTATCCAGCGTCAGCTGCTTCTGCGCCAGACTCAGGTCCGTGACCCGACGCTGCAACTGCTCAATGCCCAGCTTTTCATAATAGCCCTCGGTCTTGCGCAGATAGGTCCCCGATTCGCCGATATTGCCGATCAGGTGATAGGGAATCGCCATACGTGAATAGGGCGGTTCCGGTTCGTCCCCAATCAACACGATATCGGCCTGCGGCATGCGCTTGCGCAGGGTTTCAGCAGCGACCACCCCTGCCGGCCCGGCTCCGATAATCACATGTCTCATGGCAACCTCATGCAGGCAGATTGAACTTGCTGCGCACCTCATCCGTCAGCTGGCCATCGGCGGTCCAGCCACGCAACTCATAATATTTCGGCAGCATCTGGTCCAGACCGGCTACTTTACCGGTGGCGGGGCCGACATTGGCGGCATCCTTGAGCAGGCGTCCAGGCAGGGTGTCATCGGCCCCGGTCAGGCCCGCCTTCATGTTGAAATCACGCTCCAGCTGCCAGATACGTGCCCCGACTTCGGCCACCCGCTCCACCGGCCAGTCACCTTCACAGGCAGCATCAATCTGGGGCGCAATGTTCTCCAGTGACCAGGCAAAGGTGGTGAAAATGCACAGCCCGGAAGAGTCCACAGCAGCAGTGGCATCCTGAAACGCAATCACCAGCTCCGGCTTGCCATCGGTTTCCAGCGGATCAGTCTTGACCGGAATACCCAGCACTTCGGAAGAGACCGTATAGCTGCGCAGGTGGCAGGCCCCCCGGTTGGAGGTGGCATAGGTCAGGCCCATGCCCTGAATCCCGCGTGGGTCATAGGCCGGAAACTCCTGGCTCTTGACGGTCATGGACAGCTCCGGATGCCCGTACTTCTCACACAGCCGCCGGGAACCCAGCCCCAGCGCCTTGCCGAAACCCTCGCCACGAGCCGTCAGCTCGGTCACGGCCACCAGTGCTTCAGCCGAGCCGAAACGCAACTCGATACCACCGGTATCCTCGGTAGTAATGGCACCTTCCTCAAACAGCTCCATGGCCGCCGCCACGGTGGAGCCGAAGGAAATCGGGTCCATGCCGTCCTCGTTGCACAGGAAGTTGACATAAGTGAGCGCATCCAGATCATCCACACCGGTATCCGGTCCCAGCGCCCAGGCGGCTTCGTACTCCAGTCCTCCGGAGTTGCCCCAGTATTCGGGCTTGTTGGCCACGGAGAAATGCCCCCGGTCGATGGTGGAAATACGTCCACAGGCAATGGTACAGCCGAAACAGCCGGCATTGGTGGTCAGGTTGGGTTTGCCATCGGAATGGCGCGGCTCGTGCATGGCCTCGGCAGAAACCTTGCCAGCCCCTTCAAAGCGCACCTCGCGCATGTTGCGGGTTGGCAGTGCCCCGATTTCATTGATGACATTCATCAGCACCTGGGTACCGTAGGTCGGCAGACCCTGTCCGGTGACAGCATTATCAGCCAGCACCTTTTTCTGCTCACGCGTCACGTTCATGAAGCGGATCGGGTCCTTGATGTTGCCGACCCCCCGGGTGCCCCGGATCGCCACGGCCTTGAGGTTTTTGGAGGCCATCACGGTTCCGACCCCGGAACGTCCGGCAGCGCGGTGCAGGTCATTAATGATGGCCGAATACAGGCACCCGGCTTCCGCCGCACGGCCCACGGTGGCCACCCGCAGCTGCGGGTCCTGATGCTTCTTGTGCAGCAGCTCATCGGTCTCCCACACCGACTTGCCCCACAGGTCATCCGCCGGGCGCAGTTCGGCCCGGTCATTTTCCACGTACAGGTAAACCGGGGTCGGGGAGCGGCCTTCAAAAATGATCATGTCCCAGCCGGCATTCTTCATTTCCGCGCCCAGAAAACCACCGGAGTTGGAACAGGCAATGGCCCCGGTCAGCGGGCTTTTGCAGATCACCGAATAACGGCCACCGGTAGAGGCCATGGTCCCGGTCAGCGGGCCGGTGGCCATGATCATCTTGTTGTCCGGCCCCAATGCGTCCACCCCCGGATCGACTTCCGCGACGAAATAACGGGTCGCCAGACCTCGCTGACCGAGGTAGTCGTGCGCCCATTCGCGGTTGAGCGGCTCGGATTTCACGCTGCCGTCAGTCAGGTTGACGCGCAGAATCTTTTGTGTCCATCCCATCTTGCTGTCCTCCTCAGGCTGCTGCCCGCTGGGTATCGGTTTTACCGGCCCACTGACGCATGCGGTCCAGACCGGTGGCGTCGGCGTCGATATAGGTGATGGCACCGGTCGGGCAGGCTTCGGCACACTGCGGATTGCCACCGCACAGGTCGCACTTGATGACCTTGCCGGAGGTGGAGTTGTAGTTCACGGTTCCGAACGGGCAGGCAATGGTGCAGACCTTACAACCCACACAACGGTCATTGACAATATCCTTGGAACCGGTCACGGCATTCAGCACAATGGCATCCACCGGACAGGCCTGCATGCACCAGGCGTCATCACACTGGGTACAGGTATAGGGCACAAAACGCCCTTCTTCATGAAAGGTGAACACCTTGATGCGGGATTTTGACGGATTGAACAGCCCCTCGTTCTCATAGGAACAAGCCATCTCACACTGCAGACACCCGGTACACTTGCCCGGATCAATATGAAGCGATTTCTGCATTCCCACCCTCCTTCAGAAAACCTTGTATCTCAAAATGGTATCATGAAGGGGGCTGGGTTGGTGAAAGGTAGGTGTGTCCCAGTCCATCAGCAGTTGCCAATGACCCTTATCATAAATGCTGGTCTAAAAACCAGTATGGTCGTCTGCGTCGTGCGGAACAAGGCATGAGCCCAGCGACCCTGACTTTCTTCAATAACACCGGCCCCGGCTAACTGCGCCCGGCCCCTGTGCTGCCCTGAACCGACCTCACCACCAGATACACGCCCAGAACCGTCAGTCCGATGCCGCCGATCGCCAGCGGCGGCAGGCGCTCACCGAACAGGAACCAGGCTTCCACACTGGTCACAGCCGGCACCAGGTAGAAATAGCTGGCCACCTTCGCCGCCTCGCCCTCGCGGATCATGTACATCAACAGCAGAATGGCCGTGACCGACAGTCCGAACACCAGCCAGGCCAGCGCCAGCATCAGCTGCGGATTCCAGCTCACGGCACGGGTTTCAAAACCCCAGGCCAGCAACGCCATCATCAGTGCGGTACTGACATACTGCCAGAATGAGCCTGCCAGCAGGTTGACACCCCCGCCGAAACGCTTCTGGTACAGGGTGCCGATGGAAATTCCCACCAGTGCAATCAGGGCCGCCACCACCGCCGGCCAATGCAGCCCTTCAACACCGGCATCCCGGGTACTGAGCACCACTACCAGCACACCCGCCAGCCCCAGCAGCAGGCCCAGCCACTGACGCCGGTTCAGGCGTTCACCCAGAAAGTGCCAGCTCAACAGGGCGGTCAGCAGCGGTTGAACCCCGACAATAATGGCGGCAATCCCGGCAGGCATACCCAGCTTGATGGCGGCAAACACCCCGCCCAGATAGGCACCGTGCACCAGGGCCCCGGTGACCATCTGGTGCCCGGCCTGGGTCAGGGTCGGCCAGCGGACCCGGAACATGAGGCACAGCAGCACAAACACCCCGATGGTCAGCAGCATGCGGATAAACAGCAAGTAAAACGGCTCAATGAAAGGCAGGGCATATTTGGCCCCGATGAAGCCGGTGCTCCACAACAAGACAAAAACCAGCGGAATGATGCGGATCAGAAACGGGTGTTGGCGGGTCATGCATTGGCCTTGCTATTGCTTACCGGGGTCACTGGGCCGGCATTGTGCACCGGGAACCGGCAGAAATCAAAGCACACCCTATTGACGTTAACGTAAACGGAATTTATCATCAATACCTGTTGATCCGAAGCCATCAGTCAAACCACGGTCATGGACCCGGCATGCGCCAGCTGAATACCCGCATCCATTCCCGCAGCCCCGAATTCCAGGCCCATGCTGCCCGCATGCAGGCACTGGTGGACGACCTGCGCACCCGGACGGCCCGCATTGCGCTGGGTGGCAATGAACAAGCACGCCGGAAACACCTGGAGCGTGGCAAACTGCTGCCCCGCGAACGCATCCGCACCCTGCTGGACCGGGGCACCCCGTTTCTGGAACTGTCGCAGCTTGCCGCTTACGGCATGTATGGCGATGAGGTGCCGGCAGCCGGCATTATCACCGGCATCGGGCGCATCAGCGGGCAGGAATGTGTGATCGTTGCCAACGATGCCACCGTCAAGGGCGGCACCTACTTCCCCATGACAGTGAAAAAACACCTGCGCGCCCAGACCATCGCCCGGGAAAACCACCTGCCCTGCCTGTATCTGGTCGACTCCGGCGGGGCCTACCTGCCCGAACAGGATGCGGTTTTTCCGGACCATGACCACTTTGGGCGCATTTTCTTCAACCAGGCCAACCTGTCCGCCATGGGCATTCCGCAGATCGCGGTGGTCATGGGCTCCTGTACTGCCGGTGGGGCCTATGTTCCGGCCATGAGTGACCAGAGCATCATCGTCAGGGAACAGGGCACCATCTTTCTGGGCGGGCCACCGCTGGTACGGGCCGCCACCGGCGAAGTGGTCAGCGCCGAGGAGTTGGGTGGTGCCGATGTGCATGCCCGCATTTCCGGGGTCGCCGACTATTACGCCCTGAATGATGCCCATGCCCTGGGCATGGCGCGCACGATCGTGGCCGGCCTCAACCGGACCAAAACGCCCACCCTCCGCATACGCGAGCCGCGAGAGCCCCTGTATCCGGCCCGGGAGCTTTATGGTGTAATCCCGGAAGATACACGCAAACCGTTTGACATCCGCGAAATCATCGCCCGGCTGGTCGATGGCAGCGAATTTGACGAATTCAAGCAACGGTATGGCACTACACTGGTGTGCGGCTTTGCCCACATGCACGGCTACCCGGTCGGGATCGTGGCCAACAACGGCATCCTGTTCTCCGAATCCGCCCTCAAGGGAGCCCACTTCATCGAGCTCTGTGCCCAGCGCAACATTCCGCTGGTCTTTCTGCAGAACATCACCGGCTTCATGGTAGGCAAAAAGTACGAACAGGGCGGTATTGCCCGCGATGGTGCCAAAATGGTGACGGCCGTCGCCTGTGCCAGCGTTCCCAAATTCACCGTGGTGGTGGGTGGCAGCTTCGGGGCCGGCAATTACGCCATGTGCGGACGCGCCTATGGCGGGCGCTTCCTGTGGATGTGGCCGAATGCCCGTATCTCCGTGATGGGTGGGGAGCAGGCGGCGGGGGTGCTGAGCCAGGTGCGCCGCGATGCACTGGATGCACAGGGACAGGCCTGGTCACAGGCAGAGCAGGAGGCCTTTGAGCAGCCGATCCGGGAGCAATATGAAACCCAGGGCCATCCGTATTACGCCAGTGCCCGGCTGTGGGATGACGGCATCATTGATCCGGTGGACACGCGCCGGGTACTGGCACTGGGCCTGTCGGCGGCGCTGAATGCCCCGGCTGAGCCCAGCCGTTTCGGTGTTTTCAGGATGTGAGCATGCACGATACCCGCAACGATACCCGACTGATACGGGAACAGGATACCCGAGGCATTGTCACCCTGACCCTGAACCGGCCCGCACGCCACAATGCCTTTGATGATGCGCTGATTGCCGGCCTGATCGCACAGCTGGAACAGGTGGAAGCCGATCCCGGCATCCGGGTGCTGGTGCTGCGTGCCAATGGCAAAAGCTTTTCCGCCGGCGCTGACCTCAACTGGATGCGGCGCATGGCAACCCATGACTTTGAGCAGAACCAGGCCGATGCCCTGCAGCTGGGGCAGCTGATGCAGCGTCTCGACACCCTGAGCAAACCGGTCATTGCCGTGGTCCAGGGACCGGCCTTCGGTGGCGGGGTCGGGCTGGTGGCCTGCTGTGACCTGGTACTGGCCACATCGGCGGCACGCTTTGCCCTGTCCGAAGTACGGCTCGGCCTGATCCCGGCGGTCATTTCTCCCTATGTGATCAAGGCCATCGGGGAGCGTGCCGCACGGCGCTACTTCCTCAGTGCCGAAAGCTTTGACGTACAGGAGGCCCGACAGCTCGGGCTGGTGAGTGAAGTGGTTGCGGCAGACGCACTGGAAACCCGCCTGCAGACGCTGCTGGATGCCCTGCTGAGTGGCGGCCCGAAAGCCCAGCAGGCTGCCAAGGCACTGGTCCGGGCGGTGGCCGGACGTCCACCCGATCCGGAGCTGATCCAGTACACCGCCCGCCGGATTGCCGACCTCCGGGCCTCAGCCGAGGGGCGGGAGGGACTGGAAGCCTTTCTGGACAAACGTCGCCCAGACTGGCGGCAGGAACCGTAACGGCTCAGCCCCGCTCCTGCCGGAGCCGGCTCAAGGCCTGCTGCGCCTGTTCATGCACACGCCCGATTTCTGTCAACGTCAGCTCAATATCCCGGTGCTGGGCCAGCAACCTGTCACGGTGCGCCTGCAGCCGCTCCAGCAGCGTGTGCAGCTGGTGTTCCTCATCCTGCGGATTGCTGTACATATCAATCAGCTCCCGCGCTTCCGCCAGACTCATGCCCAGCCGTCTGACACGCATGGTCAGACGCAGACGCACCCGGTCACGCTCGGAGTAAATGCGCCGTCTGCCTTCACGCTGCGGACTCAGGATGCCCTGTTCTTCATACAGGCGGATGGTGCGCGGTGTGATTTCATATTCCGTCGCCAGCTCGGAAATGGTGTAAGAGGTATTTTTCATCTTGATTTACGCTTACGTTAACATCAGTTATTTTATGCCCTTGTCTGTTGGGATGCTCTAAAAACCTGTCATCAGGTATCGGCCCGCCTCACTTGGCCAGTGATTTTTCAAAAATGACCACCCCCGAGGCCTGTTACCTTTGTTTAATGGCCTTTTCGGCCTGTTTTCGGGTCATTTCCCGTCAAACAGGCACAACCTGCCTGGCGGTGCTGACGTGGCGTTTGCGGATCAGTTGGTATTTCCGGTCGGCACTGATGCCGAGCTTGTAACCGTGGTGGCTTTTGCCGTGTTTCTTCGTCTAACTGGCTTCCGTATCTTTCTGGCGGCGCGGTGCATCCGTCCATTCCGCCGGGGTTTCGCCTTGATCCAGGGTTTCCTTTCCCGCCTTGCGGAAATGCTGCCAGGAGGCTTCCACTAACGTGGCATCAATGATTGCCCCCCCGCAGGCAATGAAACCGTGCGGCTGTAATTGCCGCTGCACGGCATCAAACAGCGCATCAGCACCACCCTCAGCACTGCCCCGCTCACGGAACACCCACAAGCTGGTTTTGAGGGCACTTTTCTTACTCATGGCGGATGGCTTGTCAGTCGATCATGCTGAAGTTTCTCATATCGGACGAAGAAGCGGGGTTTTTAGAGGTGCCCTGAAGGTGTGGACATCCTCCGGCTTGTGAAAATAGAAAAACGGGCAACCCAGGCCCGATAGGTCTTTTCGGTTCTCATGGCGTAGTTTTTCAGGCGCACGACCCGGACCACTTCCGCCAGAGCGGGTTTGTAACGCTGATGAAGTTCGATTGAACACCGCGCTTCGTCCGCAATCAGCTCATCCAGATCGGCCAGTGAATC
>JAGRJD010000090.1 GCA_020442915.1 Thiothrix sp.
CCCACCGAGCGCTGGTTCTGGTTTGACCCACCCTTCTGGCCGGGGCAGTCGGTGCTGCTGCACAAACAGCCGGATGGTATCTGGCGCATTGATTTCCAGCTGGGGCCGAATGCCGACCGGGACGAATGGAAACAGCCGGAGAAGGTGCGGCCCCTGATCGAGGCCATGCTCGGTGAGGTGCCGTTTGAATTTGAATGGCTCAGTGTCTACCGTTTCCGTTGCCGGCGCATGGATTCCTTCATTCATGAGGACCGCATCCTGTTCGTGGGTGATGCCGCGCATCAGGTTTCACCGTTCGGCGCGCGCGGGGCCAATGGTGCTCTGCAGTCAGCCGAAAATCTGGTCTGGAAACTGACCCGTATCCTGCGGGGGACGGCACCCGCCACCCTGCTGGGTACTTATGACGAGGAGCGCAGTCACGGGGCGGACGAGAATATCCTGAACTCCACCCGCGCTACCGACTTTATCACCCCCAAGAACCGTGTGACCCGCCTGTTCCGTGACACGGTGCTGGAACTGGCGCGGCAGTATCCGTTTGCGCGCAGTTTGATCAACAGTGGCCGGCTGTCGGTGCCCTGCACCTATGAAAACACCGTGCTCAGCACCCCGGATGATCCGGCAGACGGTTTCCCGGTGGAAATGCGTCCCGGCTCGGTGTGCAAGGATGCACCGGTGCGGGTACTGGTCCCGGCGGGCGAGCACAGCAGCCGTGAGCCCTGGCTGCTGCGCCATCTGGGTGAACGTTTTGTGGTTCTGGTGGCGGTCGGCAAAGGTGGCATGACCGATGGCCTGCGTGGCCGGATCAAGACCCTGCAGGCCCTGGAGGATCTGGATGTGGTGGTGATCGACAATGATCAGGTGCCTGCCGGTGTGCTGGCGCTGGCGGATGAACAGCATTTCCTGCATGCACGGCTGGCGCTGCAGCCGGGTACAAGCTACCTGTTCCGCCCGGATCAGCACGTGGCTGCCCGCTGGCGCAGTCTGGATGTCGCCAGGGTGCAGGCCGCCATGCAGCGTGCCCTGGGCCATCAGCAGGCGAGCGGAGTGAAGGAGGTGAAATCATGACGGACGGATTGATACTGGAGCCGAACTTCAGTGATGCCGATGCCTTTTTTGCGGCCCTGGCCGCTGCACACCGGGAGGGAGTGGATGCCCGCAGTGAAAAGATCAATGCCCGCCTGATCCTGCTGCTGGCCAATCACATCGGGGATCAGGCGATATTGCAGCAGGCGCTGGCGATTGCCGCGCAGGAGGAAACACAACATGAGTGAGTTGACTTACCTTTCCGGGTTCGGGAATGAATTTGAGTCCGAAGCCCTGAGCGATGCCCTGCCGAAGGGGCGTTTCAGCCCGCAGCAGGTCAATTACGGCCTGTATGCGGAACAGTTCAACAGCACAGCCTTTACCGCGCCCAGGGCCGAGAACCGTCGTAACTGGTTCTACCGCATCCGGCCCTCGGCCCTGCATGGTGCCTACTACCCGCTGAAGCAGGCCAGTCTGCGTACCGCACCGGAGCAGGAGGTGCCGTGCCCGCCGGACCAGCTGCGCTGGAATCCGTTTCCGGTCCCGGACCAGCCGCTGGATTTCATCGACGGGTTGCTGACCCTGGCCACCAACGGCAATGCCGCCGCCCAGCAGGGTATCGGGATTCACATGTATCGGGCCAACCGCAGCATGGAAGAACGTTTTTTCTGCAATGCGGATGGTGAACTGCTGCTGGTGCCGGAGCAGGGGGAGCTGATACTGCATACCGAATGCGGGTTGCTGGCCATCGGACCGGGTGACATCGGCGTGATTCCGCGTGGCATGAAATTCCGGGTGGCCTTGCAGCAGGTACAGGCCCGGGGTTACCTCTGCGAGAACTACGGCAATCCGCTGATTCTGCCCGAGCGCGGGCCGGTGGGGGCCAATGGTTACGCCAACGACCGCGATTTTGAGGCACCGGTGGCCGCGTTCGAGGATCGGGAAGGCCGGTTCGAGCTGGTGACCAAGTTCATGGGCCGCCTGTATGGCTGCGAGCTTGGGCACTCACCGCTGGATGTGGTGGCCTGGACTGGTAATTCCGTGCCTTACCGCTATGATCTCGGGCGCTTCAATGTCATGAATACCGTGAGTTATGATCACCCGGACCCGTCCATTTTCACCGTGCTGACCTCGCCATCCGGCACACCGGGGGTGGCGAACGTGGATTTTGTGATTTTTCCGCCACGCTGGATGGTGGCCGAGAATACCTTCCGCCCGCCGTGGTACCACCGCAATATCATGAGTGAGTTCATGGGCTTGATCCGGGGCACCTATGATGCCAAGGAAGCAGGTTTTGAGCCGGGGGGAGCCAGTCTGCACAACTGTTTCACGGCGCACGGACCGGAAGCGGCAGTATTCGACAAGGCCAGCCGTGCGGAACTCAGGCCGCAGCGTTACGAAGACACGCTGGCTTTCATGTTTGAGTCGCGCTACGTGATTCAGCCCACGCGCATGGCGCTGGAAAGCCCGCAGCGGCAGCCGGATTACCTGCAGTGCTGGAGCGGCCTGCAGAAGCACTTCACCGGTCGCAGGTAAGCGTCGGTTTTGAGCCTGCAGCCGGAGGGGGCAGCACCCCTGGCTCCATCCGGTCTGCAGGTGACGGTTACGGTTGGTTGCGCCCTCAGGCCGGGGAGGCGAGCAGACCCGAGGCTGTCTGGCGCGTCCGGAACTGCTGGTGGAGGTTATTGTGACGGCAGCGATTGTTTGAATGATGACCAGCGGAGCGCGTCGGGTCCGGTCAGCGCTCCGAGGGTTGAGTCAGGGCAAAGAAAGCCGTTTCAGCATCCTTCGCCTTGCGCAGGGTTTCGGCCACACCTTCCTCATTCAGCCGCCGCGTGATTGCGGACATGAGCTTCAGGGGCGAGATCTGATCGCCCGTCGGAAAGAGGCTCAGGAACACCAGATCGACCGGGGCCTCGTCCACGGCGTCCATTTCAACGGGTTTGCGCAAGATGACCGGCATCAGGAATGGCGCGTCCAGGCCGTCGAGTGTGGCATGCGGGATGGCGACGCCGCCACCGATTCCGGTTGTGCCGAGGGCTTCGCGGGCCTCCAGCGCCTGGCGGATATCGGCTTCGGACAAGCCCAGGGCTTCCGCTGCCGATCTGGCCAGAAGGTTGAGCAGCACAGCGCGCGATCCGGGCGACTGGCTGAGCAGGATGTGATCCGGATTGAGTATTTTCGATATATCCATGGGTCCGCTTTGTGTTGTGGTTTCCGGCACCGGGAAAGGGGTGGTCAGTCCGCCTCGCGCAGGCGATAGCCGACGCCGGTTTCGGTGGTGATATAAAGGGGCGCATCGGGGCTGTCCTTCAGCTTCTGGCGAAGCTGGCGGACATAGACGCGCAAATATTGCACATCGGTGGTCTCGTCCCAGACCTGTTGCAGCAAGTGCCGGTGGGTGATGACCTTGCCGGCATGCTGCACCAGAATGCGCAGGATTTCATATTCCTTGGGCGAAAGCTTCACCTCCTCCTCGCCCAGCATCACGATCCGACGCACCAGATCGACCGACAGATCGCCCAGTTGAAAGATCGGACGTTCGCCCTGTTCCTGCAAGCGGTGGCGCATGGCCACACGCAGGCGGGCGGCCAGTTCCTTCATACCGAAGGGCTTGGTGATGTAATCGTCGGCCCCAAGGTCTAGCGCGGCGACGATCCCAGGCTCGTCCGTGCGGCTGGACAGCACGACCACGGGCACCTCGATCAGCGCGCTGCGCCACGCTTCCAGCAGGTCCTGCCCCGACCGGTCCGGAAGACCAAGATCGAGGATGACGACATCGGGTTTCTCCTCGCGCAGCATCCTGTCCGCCTCGGCGGCGTTGCGCGCCTCTAGGATGCCAAAGCCCTCGGCGGTCAGCCCCACCCGCAGCAGGCGGCGGATGGGCTGTTCGTCGTCGATCACCAGAACCCTGACAGCGCCGCTTGGCATCATTCTGCCTCCGTCTCGATGGTGGGGACCGCCGGGATCGGCAGCCGGATGGTGAAGGCCGCGCCAGCGCGGTCGGTACGGTTCTTCGCCCTGATCGTGCCGCCCATGGCTTCAACAAATCCCTTGCAGATGGCAAGGCCCAGCCCGGTGCCGGCCCGGACACGATCAACCTTGGCCACACGATAGAACATGTCGAACAGTCGCGCGGCGTCTTTTTCAGGAAAACCGGGGCCTTCGTCGATGACTTCTAGCGCCACATTGCGACCCTCTCGCACCGCGCGCAACTGGACTGCGCTACCCTTGGGCGCATATTTCGCGGCATTTTCCAGAAGGTTGAACAGGGTCTGCTCCATCAACACCGGATCGAGCGACAGCATCGGCAGGTCCGGCGCAACGGCAAGGTCGAGATCGTGGCCCGCCAATACCGGACGGGCGCGGCGCAGGGTGGAACCGATCACTTCGTCGAGGTCGATCAGCGACAGGTTCGGCTCGGTCAGGCCGGATTCCAGCCTTGTCATGTCCAGCAGGTTGGCGATGAAGCGGCTCAGGCGCTCGGCCTCGTCCTGCACCGTTTCCAGCAGACCGTCGCGATCCTCGGGCGACAGCCCGTCGGCGTAGTCGCGCAGGGTGCCCGCCGCGCCGACGATCCCCGCCAAGGGCGTGCGCAGGTCGTGCGACACCGAGGTCAGCAGGGCCGAACGCAGCCTGTCCGCCTCGGCCAGCAGTTTGGCGCGGTCCAGATCATCGACAAGCTGGATACGTTCAATGGCCAGCGCCGCCTGATCGGCCAGCGCGGTGAACAGGCGCTGCTGTTCGGGTGTCAAGAGCGGGCCGGCTCGGTCATTTGAGATGCCGACCACGCCAACCGTCATGCGGCCGGTTCTGAGCGGCATGTACAAGCGGTTCGCCCCCGGAAGGGTGTCGGCACCACGTCCGGCAGGGCGGTTATGCTCCCATGCCCAATGCGCGGCAGCAATATCAGCATCGGCCAGCGTGTCGTCGGGCGGGAAGGCAGCGCGCAAGGAGACGCTGCTTCCTTCGGGCATCAGGATCACGGCCTTCACCCGCAACATGCTGGCGATCTGGTTGACCCCAACCCAAAGCACATCGTCCAACGTGCCGGCCACGGCAAGGCGTTTGGAGAACAGATACAGGTTCTCGGTGGTGCGCGCCCGCGCCCTTGCCGCAGACGCCTGTGCCTGCACCCGCGCCGTCAGGCCGGAGGCGATCACTGCGGTGACAAAGAAGAAGAGAAGCGCCACCACCCCTTCGGTGCTGGCAATGTCGAAGGTGTAAAGAGGATCAATAAAAAAGAAATTAAATAGCAGGGCACCCAGCACCGAGGATAAGATCGCCGGACCACGCCCTGCCGTTGCCGCTGCCGCAAGGACACCAAGCAAAAAGACCAGTGCGACATTCTGCACCTCGAACAGCCGCGACAGTGCCAGCCCCAAGCCGAAGGCCACCCCAGTAGTGGCTAGCCCATAGAGATAAGGTCGCAGGTGGAAAGCTCGCGCATCCCGAGTAGCAACCTTGCGCAGCCCCGTGCTTTCGGCGTCCTTGCCCGAGACAACATGCACCGAAATTTCGCCCGCCCCCCGGATCAGTTCCGAGGACAAGGGCGGATTGAGCCATTCACGCCAGCGCGGGCGCTCGGTATGACCAACGAGGATATGGCTGAAATTGTTGTTGTTGGCGTAACGCAGCACTTCGCGCACCACGTCCTGCCCCGGAAGGGAAACCGCCTCACCGCCAAGCTGTTCGGCCAGCCGTAGCGTGGCGGCGGTACGGTCCTTTTCGGCCTCGGGCAGGCGCGCGGCATGGGGCTCTTCAACGTAGATCGCAACCCAGGGTGCACGCAGCCGGTCGGCCTGCCGCTTAGCCGCGCGCACCAGCCCCGGGCCGCGCGCGGTTTCATCCACGCAGACGATCAGCCGATCACCCGTGGCCCAGGGCTTGCGGATCGCGTGAGCCTGCATATGGCTCAGAAGCTGCTCGTCGACTCTCTGCGCGGTCCGCCGCAGCGCCAGCTCCCGCAGGGCCGTCAGGTTGCCGGGCGAGAAATAATTCTGGATCGCGCGCCCGGCGGTCTGGGGCATATAGACCTTACCCTCATGTAGCCGCTTGATCAGGTCGTCGGGGGTGATGTCGATGATCTCGATATCGTCGGCGCGTTCGATCACCAAATCCGGCACGGTTTCGCGCACCCGGATGCGGGTGATCTGGGCAACGACATCATTCAGGCTTTCGACATGCTGGATGTTCAGCGTCGAATAGACGTCGATACCCTTCTCCAACAGTTCCAGCACATCGAGATAGCGTTTCGGGTGACGCGAGCCGGGGGCGTTCGTGTGCGCCAGTTCATCGACCAGCACCAGCGAGGGCGCGCGCGCGATGATGGCGTCGATATCCATCTCGTCCAGCGTCTGACCCTTATAGGCGATCTGCTGACGGGGGATGACCTCATAGCCCTCGATCAGGGCCCGGGTTTCCTTGCGGCCATGGGTTTCGACCACACCGATGACCACATCGCGGCCATCGGCCAGCCGGGTCCGCCCCGATTGCAGCATTTCGTAGGTTTTGCCCACGCCAGGCGCGGCACCGAGGAAGATATTGAACCGCCCGCGCGTTTCCTGCGCTGCCTTTTCCAACAGCACCTCGGGCGAAGGACGTTTGTCGTCCTGGTCGGTCTTATCAGGCATGCAAATTGTGTTCCCAAGGTGCAGGGCGCCGCCTCAGTGGGGAAAAGGGCGGCGCAAGAGTCATTTACATCCGGTCGAGCGCCAGATTGACCTCCAGCACATTAACGATCCGGTCGCCGGTCAGGAAGGCACCGGGTGAAGTGGCGTGACCGCGGATCAGCGCCTCGACCTGCGCGATGGGCACGCCCCGCGCTTCCGCTACCCGCGCGGCCTGATAAAGTGCGGCGGCTTCCGAGACATGCGGGTCGAGCCCCGCGCCCGAGGCCGTTGCCAGATCGGCGGGCAGCGGATTGTCCGGTGTCGCGCCATGGGCGGCGACCAGCGCCGTGCCGCGTTCGCGCACCATGTCACTGGTGGGCGACCAGTTGCTGCCGCCCGCGCCGGCGCCATCGTAATCCACCGCCGAGGGCCGCGGCCACAGGTATTCAGGCCGGGTGAAGGCCTGCGCTACCTGACGGCTGCCGATGATCTGACCGGACTCGTTCGTCAGGATTGCACCATTGGCGGTGAAGGGCGTGAGCGTCTGACCCACGGCCCAGACAATACTCGCATATCCGCCCACACAGATCACCATGCTGGCGATCGAAATCCGCAGGCCGGTAATTACAGAGTTCAACATCGTTTAACCCTCTCAGTTCGACGCAATGACATGTTCGGCGACCGGCCCCAGCGTTGCCGCCGGAAAGAAGGTCAGCGCGCCGACAACGATGATGGTGACAGCCAGCATGGTGGCGAACACTCCGCCCTCAACGCTAAGCGTACCGGTCGATTCCGTCGCCCGCCTTTTGGACGACAGCGATCCCACGATGGCCAGCGGCAGGATAATCGGGATGAACCGACCCAGCAGCATCACGGTGCCGGTGAAGAAGTTCCACGGCGCCGTGCCATCGCCCAAGCCCTCGAAGCCCGAGCCGTTATTGGCCGAGGCCGAGGTAAACTCATAAAGGATCTCGGAAAACCCGTGCGGACCGGTGTTGTTAAGCGCCTCAAGCCCCCAAGGCGTGACCGCGAAAATCGCCGTGCCGACAAGGATGAACATCCCATGCGCCAGCAGGGAAAACAGCGCCAGCTTGACCTCGTAGGCCTCGACCCGCCAGCCCAGATATTCGGGCGTCCGCCCGATCATCATGCCCGCGATGAACACGCCGACCACGACATAGAGGAACATGTTGATCATCCCTACGCCGACCCCGCCAAAGGTCGCGTTCAGCCACATGCCGATCATCGGCATCAGCCCGGTCAGCGGGTTCAGGCTGTCATGCATCGCGCCCACCGACCCGTTCGAGGTGGAACTGGTCAGCACTGCCCAAAGCGGCCCCGTGGTGGCGCCAAGGCGCATCTCCTTGCCTTCAAGGTTGCCGACATCCTGCGTGATGGGCAGATCAGCAAAGGCAGCGGTCGGGGCGCTTTCGAACCAGACCGAAGCAGAAATCTTGACCAGCAGGAAGGCCAGCATCACTGCAAAGATCACCGCGCCATGGCGGATACGCCCGATCAGCCGCCCGAACATCCACACGCAGCCCATCGGGATCAGGATCAGCGACATCATCTGGATGCAGTTGGTCCAGAAGCTGGGATTTTCCAACGGGTGGGTCGAGTTCGGCCCGAAGAAGCCGCCACCATTGGTGCCCAGCTGCTTGATCGTCACAAAGGCCGCAACCGGGCCGCGCGCGATGGTCTGTTGCAGCCCTTCAAGAGTCATCGCCGAGGCGGCGCCCTCAAAGGTCATCGGCACGCCGAGCAGCACCAGCATGATTGCCACGATCAGCGCCACGGGCAGCAGAACAAGAAACGCCGCGCGCTGCACATCAATGAAGAAATTCCCCATCGCCCGCCCGGCCAGCCCCCGCGCCAGCGCCACCAGCGCGGCAATACCCGTGGCAGCAGACACGAATTGCAGCCACATCAGCCCCCCCAACTGGGTCAGATAGCTGTAGGTCGCCTCGCCCGAATAATGCTGAAGGTTGGTGTTCGTGGTGAACGAGGCCGAGGTGTTGTAGATCAGCGTCGGATCGACCGCGCCCATCCCATCCGGGTTCAGCGGCAGGAATTGCTGCGTCGCTTGCAGCACAAAAACCAGCGTGAACATCACCATGTTAAAGGCCAGCATGGCGAAAACATAGCGTTTCCAGTCATGTGCCTCATCGCCGGGCCGCCCGGCGATGGCGTGAAAGGCGCGGTCGAACCGGCCCGTTCCGGCGGATTCAAAGACCTGCGCCATATAGCGGCCCAAAGGCCAGGACATCAGGGCCGAGCCGCCGACGATCAGGATCACCACGAGGATTGCGTTAAGTGCCATTGGATTGCTTCCCCCTGGTTCAGCTGCGATCAAGCACGTTGGCGAGCGCGTAAAGCAGCCCGAAAACGGCAACGCCGAGAAGGTAAGAGACGATAATCATGCGAATGCCCTCCGGGGTCACACAAGGCCGGCGGCGGTGATCACCACATCGATCAGCTTGATGCCGATGAAGGGTGCGATCAGGCCGCCAAGGCCGTAGATCAGAAGATTGCGGCGCAAAAGCGCGTTGGCGCCGATGGCCCGATAGGTCACGCCCTTCAGCGCCAGCGGGATCAACGCGACGATGATCAGCGCGTTGAAGATGATCGCCGACAGGATCGCGCTTTGCGGTGTTGAAAGCCCCATGATGTTCAGCGTGGCAAGCTGCGGATAGAGCGTGATGAACATCGCGGGCACGATGGCGAAATACTTGGCCACGTCATTGGCGATGGAAAAGGTCGTCAAAGACCCGCGCGTCATCAGCAATTGTTTGCCAATGCCCACTACCTCGATCAGCTTGGTCGGATCGCTGTCCAGATCGACCATGTTGCCCGCCTCGCGCGCGGCCACGGTGCCGGTGTTCATCGCGACGCCCACATCGGCCTGTGCCAGCGCCGGAGCGTCGTTGGTACCGTCGCCGCACATCGCGACCAGCTTGCCCTTGGCCTGTTCCTGACGGATCAGGTCGAGCTTGTTTTCCGGCGTTGCCTCGGCCAGGAAATCATCGACGCCGGCCTCGGCGGCGATGGCGGCGGCGGTCATCGGGTTGTCGCCGGTGATCATCACCGTGCGGATGCCCATCTGCCGCAACTCGGCGAACCGCTCGCGGATGCCGCCCTTGACGATATCCTTGAGATAGATCACCCCCAGCAGATCGCCATTGCGGACCACGGCCAGCGGCGTGCCGCCCTCCTTGGCGATGCCGTCGGCGATATCGTTCAGTTCCCTGACCTTTTGCGCCGGGGCCTTGTCGCCCAGGCTTTTCAGCACCGCGTCGACCGCGCCCTTGCGGATCTGGGTGCCCTCGAAATCGACCCCGCTCATCCGGCTTTGCGCGGTAAAGGGCACAAATGTGGCGCCGATGGCCTGCATGTCGCGGGCGCGGATGTCGTATTTCTCTTTCGCCAGCACGACGATCGAGCGCCCCTCGGGCGTCTCGTCGGCCAGAGAGGCCAGTTGCGCGGCATCGGCAAGGTCCTGTTCACTGACACCGGGCACCGGGCGGAATTCGCTCGCCTGCCGGTTGCCAAGGGTGATCGTCCCGGTCTTGTCCAGCAGCAGCGTGTCGACATCGCCCGCCGCTTCGACCGCGCGGCCCGACATGGCCAGCACGTTGAACCGCACCAGCCGGTCCATGCCCGCGATGCCGATGGCCGAGACCAGCGCGCCGATGGTGGTCGGGATCAGCGTCACGAACAGCGCCACCAGCACGATCACCGGCACCGCACCGCCCGCATAGGCGGCAAAGGCCGGGATCGTCGCCACCGCCATCACAAAGATCAGCGTCAGCCCCGCCAGCATGACGTTCAGCGCCACCTCGTTCGGAGTTTTCTGCCGCTCGGCGCCCTCGACCAGCGAGATCATCTGGTCGATGAAGGTCGATCCCGCCGCAGCCGTAATGCGCACCTTGATCCAGTCGGACAGGACCTGTGTGCCTCCCGTCACCGCCGACCGGTCGCCGCCGGATTCGCGGATCACGGGCGCGGATTCCCCGGTGATCGCCGCCTCGTTGACCGAGGCCACGCCTTCGATCACCTCACCATCCGAAGGGATGATGTCGCCGGCCTCGACCAGCACCACGTCATCGACCTTCAGGCTATTCCCCGCCACGGTCCTGAAATCGCGCCCCGCCGCATCGGACAGCAGCTTGGCCTCGGTATCGCTGCGGGTCTTGCGCAGGCTTTCGGCCTGCGCCTTGCCGCGCCCTTCGGCAACAGCCTCGGCGAAATTGGCGAAGAGAAGCGTGAACCACAGCCAGAGGATGATCTGGAATGAAAAACCCAGACCCTCTGCCCCGGTGATCAGGTCTTTCAGGAACAAAATTGTGCATAGAACCGTCACCACAAGGACAACGAACATGACCGCGTTTCCGGCCATGGCGCGGGGGGCGAGTTTGACGAAAGCCCCGCGCAAGGCGGGGCCAAGGATGCGCGCATCAAAGATGCCCGCCGGTTGAGACTGGCTCATCAGAGACTCCGGTGAAGTGATGTGTTCCGGCTAATGCCGGAAGCGATAGCGCGGCGGATCAGAAGCGTTCCGGGTGAAGAAGTGCGTAGACGAGATAGGCCGTGATGAAGATCGTCACAGCGCCGCCAAGAATGAGTTCAAAAACCATGGTGCCCCCTTGCCTGCGACACACAGGGGTGTCGCCGGAAAATATTCAGAACCCTGCATCCACGCAGGAACCGGGGGCCAATCTAGCATGGGCCGGTATAGGAATTCGAGATGGAGCCTGAGGCTGGTAGATATGAAATTCATAGGAATTGCATGGCGATGGATTGAGGATACCGCAAAACTTATGCATGGCGATTGGATGGATACGTGCAGGGTAAAATACCCTGCACAGAAGACAGACCGGTGGATTCAGGTTCTCAGGGAATGCCGCCGTCGACAACATAGTTCATGGCCTGGAACAGGTTGCGCGGGTGACGCAGCACATTACCGATAACCAGCACGCTGTCGTTCTCCGGTCCGAAAGCAATCACCCGCCCGTCCAGATTGAGATCGGTCGGGTAATAGCCGTTCAGGACAAAATTGTTGTTGATGAGTACATTCTGGTCTGAAATCAGGATGGTGCCGTAAATGGTGTTTATGTCACTGCCGAAACCGGCACTGATCACGGCATCATCACCATTGCCGTCCCCGGCCCACAGCATCGGTACATTATCCAGCACCACTTCAGCCTCGCTGCCGTACAGGGCGGTATCCGGTGCGCTGAAGTCCACACTGACGGCAGTGCCGGACAGGGCAACCGGTGCTGCCGTCATGACGCCCAGGTGATTGCGGTGCCGCAGCGCCACGTAATAACTGCCGGGTGCCAGAGCCGGAAAATGCAGCACACGGTCGTTGCTCAGGGCATCCGCGACATCGCCATCGCGTTGCAGCACGCTGGCATACCCGGCCAGACGCTCGAACACATTGTCCGGATTGCGCAATTCCACCAGCACCCAGTCCACCGGCGCATCTGCTCCTTCCAGCGCCAGCAGGGCCGGGTCCAAGGTCTCGGGGCCGTCATATTCGAGTGAAAGGGTACCGGAACCATAAGGCTGCCGTGCGGGAATCAGGCCTCGGCGCCGCAGCTCATCGCGCATCAGTGCGGTATCACGCTCATAGGCCCCCTGCAACAGGCCCCGTACCTGCAGGGATACACCCGCTGGTACGTTATCGACCGCCGGGGCAGACACCACCGGTGCCGGCAGTATCAGGGCTGACAGGAGCAGAAACCGGACGGCCCATCCACTGAAGGGATGACTGACAGGCAGCAGGCTCCGCAGCCTGTGAGGCATGAGCCGGGCAAGGGTGATGGGTTCAGGCATACTGAGCGTCTCCGCCGGGTTTTGATTGTCATTATTGTCAGTTGCCGATTATACGCCATAGCTGCACGGTACCTCCTGTCCGTGCGACGGGATGTGACCCCTCCGGTATGGACCTGCCCTTACCGGCCCGGCTCATCCCGCGATTTGAAGCGCCGGGCACTGGCCTTGGCCTGTTTATAGAAGCGGCCCAGCGCCTTGTCCTGCTGGCGCCGTTCGGCCATGGATTCACTGTTGCGCGCCTGCTCCACCAGCAGCTTCCGGTAATTGTCGAGCCGGCGCTGCTCCAGCCTGCCATCCCGGACCGCCTGCACCACGGCACAACCCGGTTCGCTCAGGTGCCGGCAGTCCTGAAAGCGGCATTGCCCGGCCAGCCTGTCGATGTCGGCAAAAGTCGACTGCACCCCGGCTTCACAGTCCGCAAGCTGCAGCTCACGCATGCCGGGTGTGTCCAGCAGCACGCCACCACCCTGCAGACGGTGCAGGCTGCGGCTGGTGGTGGTATGACGGCCCTTGCTGTCCTGCTCCCGGATCGGGCCGGTGGCCTGCATCCCGCCGCTGAGGCTGTTGATGAGGGTGGATTTGCCCACACCGGACGAGCCCAGCAATGCCACGGTCTGGCCACGGCTACACCATGGCGCCAGCACCATCAGCTCCCGGCTGTCGGTGGCATTCACGCTCTCGACCGGCAACCGTGGGTGCTGGCTCCGCAGCACCTCGGTATAAACCGGAACATCGGGACACAGGTCCGCTTTGGTCAGCACCAGTACCGCCTCGATCCCGGCCTCGGCAGCCAGTACCAGATAGCGCTCGATACGGTTGAGATTGAACTCCTCGTTGCAGGAGCTGACGATGAACAGGGTATCGATATTGGCGGCAATCAGCTGCAACACGGCCTCACGCCCGGCACTGCGGCGCCGGATCACGCTTTTTCGTTCCAGCAGGTGCAAGGGATCAAGCGCATGATTCAGCATCAGCCAGTCGCCCGTGGTGGGATGGTCTTCCGGGGTCGCCTGTCGCCATGGATAGGTCGACAGCTGCAGCTCGCGGACCTGCCCCTGTGCATCCAGCCCCAGAGCAGCAATCCGGTTGCGCTGCACCGCCGTGACCCGGAACGGCAGCCCGGTTTCCAGTGCCGCCAAGGTCAGCTGCGACTGGAAAAAGTGGCTCCAGCCAAGATCGGTGAGGGTGAGGGTCATGCGCGTTTCCATAATCACTCCGTCCGGTATCCATTCTGCCTGATGCTTTACCCTTAAACCAGCATTCCTGACAACCCGTGAATACCAGACCAGAGTTCGGACCTGATGTCCGATCCACCTCCAGCCTGCAAGCACCTTCGGTCTGGTGGAAGAAATATGCCCGTGATGGCAAAAACTGCAATGAAGTCACCAGTGAGGTGCTGACCAACATGGGCCATGGCCGACCTTTTTTTATGATTGCCTAGTGCAGGTGGAGGCGGCAGCTCAGGTGGTAGCCAGCAACTGGTAATCCGGACGGGTGAGGGTCCGGACCGAGGTGATCAGGCGGCTTTCAATCCAGGTAGTGCGTTCCAGTACCAGTACGGCTTCGGCACTGGCCACACCCATCAGCCCGGCTTCGTGCGCCGTGACCTTGTGAGCATACAGGCGCAGGTCACAGCGGTCATAATGCTGGTGATGCACCAGCCATTCATTGGCACTCTGGCGGCTGAGGTCCACTGTCCCGAGTGCCGGCACCGTCTGCAGGCAGAGCCAGCGGTCCTCGTACATGTAGGGACGGTGATCGGCCAGATGCAGCGCCTGCACCTGCAGCATCGGCTCTGTGGGCCAGTTCCCGAAATTGGCCTGCACCTCCAGCGGTGGCATGGCCACGGCCTGGTGCACCAGCTGGTAGCCATAGGTGCAGCCCTTTTCCTCCACCTCCTGCCGGATCACCGGAATCTCGAAGGTGGCACGGGTCAGGGGATGATGACGCACCCAGGTACCCCCCTTGCGGCGGCGTTCGATCAGGCCCCTGTCCTGCAGGTCGCGCATGGCGCGCTGTACCGTGGTACGGGCACAACCGAACTCCCCGGCCAGCTCCTCATCCCGGGGCAGTCGGGCTCCGGGGCCATAATCACGCCGGAGAATCCGGGTATGGATGGCGTCACGCACCCCCATCCAGGTGGGCTGGCTGCTGTTCCGGCTGTGACTTTCGTTCCCCATACCTGTTACATTGCTGACTTCAAGGATCGGATGGCCTGCCGGTAGCCCTGTTCAACCGCATGCCGGTTGATATGCTGCCCGTTCGTGACCACGTGTCGCCCCGCCGACCACACTTCCTGCACACAGGCATCCCCGATACCGGCGAACACCAGCGTATCCAGACAGCTGTCGTCCAGTACCTGTCCCGGCGGACGCTCCAGCAGGTGATGGTCCAGCGTGAGGCCCACCATATCGGCAAGCCCCCCGGCTGTCAATCGGGCCGCCGGGCGTCCCAGTGCCTGTGCGCCCCCTGCGAGTGTCTCCTCAACCAGCCGTCTGCCGGTGGAACGGGCCGGATCGGCCAATATGGCCCGACCCCGCTCCTGCAGGCGCTGGGAATACTCCAGCATTTTCAGCTCACCGAAATAACCGACCTCGATATTGGAATCCGTACCCACCCCGATTCGCCCGCCAGCCTCCAGGTAGGTGCTGCCATTGAAAATGCCATCTCCCAGACTGGCCTCGGTCAACGGGCAGATACCGGCTATCGCTCCGGTCGCAGCCAGCATCCGGGTCTCTGTTGGTGTCATCTGGGTGCAATGCACCAGACACCAGCGCTCATCCACCGGAAACTGCGCCAGCAGCCACTCCACCGGGCGTGCGCCATGACAGGCCAGCACTTCCGTCACCTCCGCCTCCTGCTCGGCCAGATGCAGGTGCAGCGGCCCGGCAGGGCACAGCTCCTGCGCCAGCGCCAACCCCTCCCGGTCCACGGCGCGCAGGGAATGTGGAGCCACGCCCAGCCGGAAATCTGCAGGAGCCTCCCGGAACAATGCCTGCAGGTCCTCATGCAGGCGTGCAAAACGGTCCGGGGTATGCCGGAAGCGCAACTGCCCCCCCTGCAGCGGACGCCGGTCACAGCCGCCATACTGGTATAGCACCGGCAGCAGGGTCAGGCCGATACCGGTCCGGTGTGCGGCCCTGACGATCCGTGCCGACAGTTCAGGGCCAAAGGCATAAGGCTGGCCATCGGGCTGGTGATGCAGGTAATGGAATTCACCCACGCTGGCATAGCCGGCCTCCAGCATCTCCACAAACACCATGGCGGCAATGGCTTCCAGCTGCTCCGGCCCCAGCTGCTCCAGAAAGCGGTACATCAGGCTGCGCCAGCTCCAGAAGCTGTCCCGCCCGGCACTACGGGCCTCTGTCAGCCCTGCCAGCGCCCGCTGAAAACTGTGGCTGTGCAGATTGGCCGCTGCCGGCAGCAGCAGATCCACATCATAAGCGGACAGGGATGGCTCATGCCGTAATGTGCCGATACGGCCATCCGGCGTGATTTCCAGCACGATGTTCGATTGCCAGCCCGCTGGTGTCAGGGCATGGCGGCTGCGTACAGGCGTTGTGATCATGGCATTTCTCCTTGTTCAGTTTCAGTATTCAGTTGCAGATCATGTTTTTCGTTGACTTTTATGTTCATGCTTAATATTTTATATATCATGCTTAAAGCACCAAGTAAACCTGTGGAGCCACACCATGTCCCAGCTGTTGTTACATCACCTGCAAGCCGCCACCCTGTCCCCGGCCCAGACCCGGAATGGGCAGCTGTATGGCGAACTGCCTCAGGCCGCCATCGCCATTGACGGGGAGCGGATTGCCTGGGTCGGGCCGGAAACCGCCTGCCCGGACCACTACCGGAACTGGGAAACGCTGGATCTGGGAGGGCGACTGGTGACACCGGGGCTGATTGACTGCCATACCCATCTGGTATTTGCCGGCAACCGCGCCCATGAATTTGAACTGCGGCTGCAGGGAATGGACTATGCCGGCATCGCCCGTGCCGGGGGCGGGATTCTTTCCACTGTGCGTGCCACCCGTGCCGCCAGTGCGGATGAACTGCTGGCGGCGGCTCTGCCCCGGCTCGACAGCCTGCTGGCAGATGGCGTCACCAGCGTGGAAATCAAGTCCGGTTATGGCTTGGACACCGAAACGGAGCTGAAAATACTGCGGGTGGCACGCCGGCTGGCACAGGAGCGTCCGGTGCGCATCATCAGCACCTACCTGGGGGCACATGCCATTCCGGCCCCGCTGGATGCCGACACCTATATCGACAGCATCTGCCTGCCGACCCTGCGTCAGGCGCATGCCGAAGGGCTGGTGGATCAGGTGGACGGATTCTGTGAAAACATCGCGTTCAACCCGCGCCAGATCGAAACCGTTTTCAGGCTGGCACAGACGCTGGGGCTGCCGTGCAAGCTGCATGCCGAGCAGCTCTCGCATCAGGGTGGCACCCGGCTGGCCGCCCGTTACCGGGCACTGTCTGCCGATCATCTGGAATACGCCACCGAAGCGGATGCAGAAGCCATGGCCGCTGCCGGGACCGTGGCCGTTCTGCTGCCCGGTGCCTTTTATGCCCTGCAGGAAAAACAGCTGCCCCCCATCGATGCCCTGCGCCGGCACCGGGTGCCGGTGGCGCTGGCCACCGACCTGAATCCGGGTTCATCGCCGCTGTATTCACTGCTGATGACCATGAACATGGCCTGCACCCTGTTCCGCCTGACCCCGGCAGAAGCCCTGAGCGGTGTCACCCGCCATGCCGCTGCTGCACTGGGGTTGACCGACTGCGGGATGCTGGCCCCCGGATTGCGTGCCGATCTTGCGGTCTGGGATGTGGAAAGCCCGGCGGAACTGGCCTGGCGCATGGCAGACCGACCCCTGTACCGGCGTCTGTCTGCCGGCTGCTGGGCCTGACCGAACCATCTGACAACCAGCCTGAAAGGCTGCTTCTGAGGAGAAGCTTCATGACCCTGTTACTGATTCCCGGCCAGACCGGGCTGCATACACTGGAAACCCTGTGGCGTCATCCCGGCCCGGCCAGACTCGCCCCCGATTGTCGCAGCGCGGTTGAGGCTGCCGCCCGCCTTGTACAGACCGCCGCTGCAGGAGACACACCGGTCTACGGCATCAATACCGGCTTCGGCAAACTGGCCAGCGTCAAGATTCCGCCAGAGAAACTGGTCCGGCTGCAGCGTAACCTGATTCTGTCGCATGCCTGCGGGGTGGGCGCGGAGTTGGAGCCGGAAACCGTGCGCCTGATGCTGGCCCTGAAACTGCTGTCACTGGGCCGGGGTGCATCCGGGGTGCGCTGGGCCATCTGTGCCCTGCTGGAAGGCATGCTGGCTGCCGACCTGCTGCCGGTGATTCCGGTACAGGGATCGGTCGGTGCCTCCGGTGATCTGGCCCCGCTGGCGCACATGGCTGCGGTGATGATCGGGGAAGGGGAGGCCCTGCTGGATGGTGAACGCCTGCCGGGTGCTGAAGCCCTGCAGCGTGCCGGGCTGGTGCCGGTGGTGCTGGGGCCGAAGGAAGGACTGGCACTCATCAACGGCACCCAGTTCTCCACAGCCTGTGCACTGGCAGCCCTGTTCCATGCCTGGCAGCTGGCTCGCAGTTCCCTGCTCACGGCTGCCCTGTCCACTGATGCCATCATGGGTTCCACCGCCCCGCTGAATCCGGCCATCCATGCGCTGCGCGGTCAGGCCGGGCAGATTGAGGTCGCGGCACTCATGCGTGACCTGATGCAGGGCAGCCAGATCCGGGAAAGCCATCGCAGCGATGATACCCGCGTACAGGATCCCTACTGCATCCGGTGCCAGCCCCAGGTCGCCGGAGCGGCCCTGGACCTGCTGCGCTGTGCGGGCCGGACCCTGGAAACCGAAGCCAATGCCGTGACCGACAATCCGCTGGTGCTGGTGGAAACCGGCGAGATTGTCTCCGGCGGCAACTTCCATGCCGAACCGGTGGCGTTTGCCGCCGACCAGACGGCCCTGGCGCTGGCTGAACTCGGTGCCATCGCCCAGCGCCGGGTGGCGCTCATGGTGGACCCCAACCTGAGCCATGACCTGCCGCCGTTCCTGACCCCTGATCCGGGCCTGAATTCGGGGTTGATGGTGGCGGAAATCACGACTGCGGCGTTGATGAGCGAGAACAAGTATCTGGCCACACCCTGCTCCACGGACAGCACACCCACCTCCGCCAATCAGGAGGATCATGTCAGCATGGCGGCCCATGCCGCGCGCCGCCTGCTGCGCATGACTGACAATCTGGGTGTGATTCTGGGCATTGAGGCCCTGTGTGCCGCGCAGGGGATTGAATACCGTGCTCCGTTGCAGACCTCGCCGGTTCTGATGAACGTCATCCGTACCCTGCGCGGGCAGGTTCCGGCCCTGACCACCGACCGCTTGCTGACAGCGGATATCCGGGCCGCCACTGAAATGGTCCGCACGGGCGTGCTGGCGGATGCCGGGGCGTTGCGGCTGGTGTTGTGACGGGAGTATAAACCACCCGCTGACCACGCCGGATGCCATACAGTCATCCGGCTGGAGCGCTTCAACCGTTGCGGCGGGGGCGAAGAACCGCCGGCGACTGTTTATCAACGCCTGCTGGCAGCGGGTGGCCATTGCGCTGGATGAGGCCACGCGGGTCAGCGTTCAGGTGGTCTGGATCGGTGATGGTGCAGATTTCATGAGCATGCTGGCGCATAAAAGTTATCTGCGGGTTATCAGCCCCTGAGCGGGGGCGGGCTGTTGCCTGCTGCAGCGGCAAGGCCGCTGGGCACATCATGTGGCTTTCACCAAATAAGCCCGACTCCCTTGCGGCTACTACCCCATATTTCAGCAATGCGGCATATTGTCATCCGCGCGGCGGGGCGCTTCACCATCACCGATAACGGTTGCAACAAAAAATACCATTTCAATCATGATCATCAAAATACCATTCAAGCCATGTTTCATCCTGTTCATGCTTGTCCTGCTGATGTGCCAGGCCTACGGACAGACACCGGATAATCCCGAAGCGACGACAGTCCGGCTGCGGACGGAACAGTTGCTGGAAATCCAGTCGGCACTCAGCGCGGCAGAGGAAACGCTGAAAACCCTGAAAAAAACAACAGCGAAGACCACACAGGAGCGGGATCCGGAACTGTTCACAGAACTTGGCGAGCAGAATGCGGAGGTGGAAAGCCTGCAGCGTTCGCTGGAGAAGATGGCTGCCGGCGGCCTGACCATGCAGGCCATCAATGCCGAGGAGCCGGCCTTTGACTGGCGCCAGGAGCTGGCCAGCATTACCCAGCCGGTGATTGAATCCCTGAAGAAACTGACCAGCAAGCCACGCCAGACTGCCGAGTTGCACGCTACCCTTGAACGCATTGAATCACAACAGCAGCTGCTGCAGAAGGGGTTGGTATCCATTGAGCGGGAGAACCAGGCCGCTGGCGGCATCAAGGATGCCCGGCTCAAGACCAGCCTGAATGCCATCCAGCAGAAGTGGCAGCAGCAACTGACCGGTCTGGCACGGGAACAAGCCGTGATTCTGGCCCAGCTCGAATCCCTGGATCAGGACACGCTGGGCTGGCAGGAACTGCTGAGCCAGACCCTGGACAGCTTTGTGGCCGGGCATGCCCTGACCCTGTTTCTGGCCATCCTGTCGGCAGCCGCTATCTGGCTTCTGTTCCGTCTCATCAACCGCAGCCTGTGGAATCACCAGTCCACCCGGCGCAGCTCGCCGCTTTACCGCCTGCTCATGTACGGTTTTCATGCTTTCAGCACGATTTTCATCGTCTTCAGCATTTTTACCGTCTTCTACCTGAGGGATGACATCCTGTTGCTTGGGATCGGCGTGATCGTACTGCTGGGCGGGCTGATCAGTCTGCAGCGCACCCTGCCGCGTTTCATCAGGGAAGTGAACCTGCTGCTGAATCTGGGTTCGGCCCGTGAAGGCGAGCGGGTCATCTACCATGGTGTACCCTACCGGATACAGTCCCTCAACGTCTTCACCACGCTGTCCAATCCGGCCCTGGCCGGTATTCAGCGCCTGCCGCTGGAGCAGGTCGGCAGCCTGTATTCACGTCCGGAACTCCCGGATGAAAGCTGGTTTCCAAGCCAGACCGGCGATACCCTGCTGCTGGCGGACCAGCGGCTGGTGACGGTGGAGCAGCAGAATGTGGAGCAGGTGATCCTGAAAACCCTGGGGGGGACCCTGATTCAGTACAAAACCGCTGCCTTTCTGGAGCTGAATGTGGAAAACCTCAGCCGCAACGGCACCTTTGTTGTTGCCACGGTTTTCGGGCTGGATTACCGCTATCAGCCGGACATTCTGGACCATTATCCGGCCCTGATCCGGGCCGGGGTCGAGCATGCTCTGGAAGCAGGCGGGATTGAGGCTGCCGAGTACCGGGATGTCAATGTCGAATTCAGAACCGCCAATGCCTCCTCCCTGGACCTGCAGGTCTGGGCCACATTCGACAGTTCGCTGGCCAGGCGTTACCGCAAACTCGAACGCCTGCTGCAACAGGCTTGTGTCCGGGTCTGCAACCAGTACGGCCTGAACATCCCGTTCCCGCAGCTGGCGCTCCATGTGGAAAAAGTGGCCCCGGAAGCACCGGCCTGGCCTTCCGGCTTTACTCAGCCATCGGTGGCGGCTCCTCCGGCCCCGCCTTCTGCCGGGGCCTTCGGATCAGCAGCAGCAGCGGAACCAGTGCCACAAAGCTGAGCGTGACCATCCAGAAGGTGTCATTGAAGGCGATCATCTGTGCCTGACGCTGCACTTCCTGTGCAAGCAGGCTGAGGGCCTGCGGGCTTTGCAGGGTCAGGTGCTGGGCGGCCAGCCACTCGTTCACTGCCGGGTTGTCGGGGGTAATGTGGGGCCGCAGCCCCTCCGTGCTCATGTGGCCGGCATGACCCAGCACGGTGACGGCGACCGAGATGCCAACCGAGCTGCCGATGGTGCGCGACAGGTTGTAAATGCCGGCTGCCTGACTGGTCTGGGATTTGTCCAGGGTTTCATAGGCCAGTGTCGACAGCGGCACGAAAATCATGCCCAGCCCCATGCCCTGAATGATGCCGTTCAGGATGAAGTCACTGCGGGCGGCCTGCAGGCTCTCCTGGCTCAGCATCCAGGTTCCGCTGGCTGCGAAAATGAAGCCGGCCAGAATGATCAGGCGCAGGTCCACGCGGTTGATCAGGCGTGAGACCAGGAACATGCCGGCCATGGATGCCAGCCCGCGCGGGGCCATGACCAGTCCGGCGGTTTCGGCGTTGTAGCCGAACAGGTTTTCCAGCATGATTGGCTGCAGGGCGATGGTGCCGAACAGTCCCAGGCCGAAGGCGAACATCATGAAGCAGGAGGTGGCCAGATTGCGGTCTTTCAGCAGGCTGAGTTTGACAATGCTGTCGGGTCGGTTCCACGAGCGCAGGACGAAATAGGTCAGTGTCACCGCACTGATGGCCGCCAGCGACTGGATCAGCCCGGAGTCAAACCAGTTTTCCTGATTCCCCTCATCCAGCAGCAGCTGCAGGCTGCCGATACCGGTTGCCATGAAAAACGCACCGATCCAGTCGGCCCGGACCCGATGGCCGGGCTCATGCTGCAGCAGTGACCACACCATCATCAGGTTGAGCAGACCCACCGGCAGGTTGATGTAGAACACCCAGCGCCAGCCGATATGGTCGGTGATGTATCCTCCCAGGGTTGGCCCCAGAATCGGACCGAGCATGACGCCGATGCCCCAGAATGCCATGGCCTTGCCACGCTCTTCCCTGGGAAACGTGTCGATCATGACCGACTGGGAAAGGGGGACGACCGAGGCACCGAAGAAGCCCTGCAGCAGCCGTGCGCCGATCATCTCGGCCAGGCTGCCGGCCTGCCCGCACAGGGCGGAAGCAACGATGAACCCCGCCACGCAGATCAGCATCAGGCGCTTGCGTCCGAACAGCGTGACCAGAAAGCCGGTGAGCGGAATCATGATGGCTTCCACCACGATATAGCTGGTCAGCACCCAGGTGATCTGGTCGGAGGTCGCTCCCAGTGCCCCCATCATTTCCGGCAGGGCCACGTTCACGATGGTCATGTCGAGAATCACCATGATGGTGGTGAGCATGACCGTAATGGAAATCAGGCCGCGGGATACGCCCGGCTTGGCGATGCCGCCGGTAGCTGTCGGGGTGTTCATCGGCGGCGGCAATGCGCCCGGGGCACACGCACAAACGGAGACAGGCCGTGCATCATGGCTGTTCGGCCACCTTTTCCGGCCCGGAGGTCACGCGTCCGTTGCCGTCAGTGGCAGCACTGGCATCAATGGTGACAGCCGCACTGGCTCCCACTTTCGGCAGCGGCAGTCCCTCATGCCCCCGGATGCGGATGTGAACCGGGAAGCGCTGGGTCACCTTCACCCAGTTGCCGGTGGCATTCTGGGCCGGAATCAGGGAGAACGCTGTGCCGCTGGCCGGACTGACCGATTCGACCTGCCCCTGATAATGCAGTTTCGGGTACATGTCGAGCACAATGTCAACCGGCTGTCCGGGCCGGATATGCTCCAGATCGGTTTCCTTGAAATTGGCTGCCACCCAGATGCTGCTGTTGTCTACCATGGGGAACAGGTTCTGACCGGTATTGATGTAATCACCGGGGCGGATGCGGACTGCACCCAGAATGCCGCTGGTGGGCGCGGTGATGCTGGTATGGGACAGGTCCAGTTCGGCACGCTCCAGCTCCAGCTGTGCAACCTGCAACTGGGCTTTGGCTTCCGTGGCATGGGTTTCGCCACTCTGGGCCAGCGTCAGCCGGGCGCTGGCCTGTTCCCGTGCAATGCGGTAATTGCTGTCATCCAGCACCACCAGCACATCCCCCTGCTGCACCGTCTGGTAGGAATTCGCGGGTACACCGGCCACCCGACCGCTGACCTGCGGGCTGATGGTGACGGTATTGGCCTCGACATAGGCATCTTCGGTGGCTGGATGCCGGCTGCTGTACTGCTGCCAGAACCAGATACCCACTGCCACCATCAGACCGACCAGCAGCAATAGAATGATTTTAAGTGTTTTCATGCATCGTTTCCGTGAATACCACACAGGCAACCCTGAATGTTGCCGGGGACAATATCAGGCTGTTGCCTGCTGTACCAGTCTTTAGCGGCAAGTGTTAATGTTAAGGGGCCGGTGTCCGGGCGGGTGTGGCCCGCTACGCAGGTACAGCTTTCTGAGGCGGTAAAATACCGGTCAGGCTATTTTCTCCTGCACCGCATCACTTACCTGCCGGCCTGTTTCAGTGCCGGGGGGATCCGACGCAGGACCACTGCCTACCATTTCATCCGGATTCACCAGCCGGGTTTCGGTATAGCGCAGGATCAGTGCTGCCACGGACAGGAGCAGGATGGCCGTAACGATGGTGAGAATCTTGTAGTTGTCGAAATCCTTGAGGTCGATGGCCAGATAGCGCGTCAGTGCGGTCATGGAAATGAACAGCAGAAAGATGACCGGCAGTTTGTGGGTGCGGAAGAAGATGCCGACCATGGCCCCGAGTTCCAGGTAGATGAACAGCAGCAGCAGGTCATCCAGGGTGGCATAGGGTTTGGCCATGATTTCATGCAGGTAGGTATGGACTGCAGTCCAGACCAGGGTGCCGCCGATCACGAACAGGCCCAGGATATGGAAGGCTTCAACCGCGATATTGCCCAGCCGCTCCAGGGCATGGCCGATGTTCCGGTCCGGTGTTTTCATGACACTTTGCATCCGTCGGAAGGGGGTGGGAGCAGGGCATGCGGTCATGCCCTGCCGTTGGTCCGGGGGGAGCCCCGGTGTGCCTTTATTCCTGTCCGGGGGAGTCACCGGGTGCCGGGAGGTCATCATCATCCAGCCCGCCTTCCAGCTCCAGCCACATGACATTGATGATCCCGAAAGCGGAAGCCAGCAGCACGCCTAAAATCCAGGTGAAATACCACATGTTGTGTCCTCCTCAGTACAGGGTGTGGCTGTTGTCGCGGATGTACTCGACCGTTACCTTGCCCCACATTTTGTAGTAGCACCACAGGGTATAGCACAGGATCACGGGAACAAAAATGGCGGCGGCCCAGAACATGGTCACCAGGGTCAGGTGGCTGGAAGTGGCATCCCACAGGGTCAGGCTGTGACTCGGATTCAGGCTGGAGGGCATGATGAACGGGAACAGCGAGACCCCGGCGGTCAGGATGATGCCGATCAGGCTCAGGGAGCTGAGCAGGAAGCTGGTGGCCGGACGGTTTCTGCCGGCAGCGAAATACACCCCGAGTGCGCCCAGGATGCCCAGTGCGGGAACCAGCAGGGTCAGGGGCCAGGTACCGTAGTTGGCCAGCCATGCGCCCTGCTGCAGTACCACGGTCTTGTTGAGCGGATTGGAATCGGCATCCAGGGGCGGCATCCGGGTAATGGCATAGCCATCCACGCCCAGCCACAGCCAGATACCGGCCAGTACAAAGGCCCCGGCTGTCAGTAGTGCCGCCTTGCGGGCTGCCTCACGGGAGCGCAGGTAGATGTCATTGCGGGTGCGTACCATGAGCCAGGTGGCTCCCTGCATCACGAACATGAACAGTCCCACCAGCCCGCACAGGATGGCGAAGGGGTGGAACAGGGCGAAGAAGGAGCCGGTACTGGTGAGGCGCATGAACTCGTCAAACGCGAACGGTACCCCGAGCAGCAGGTTGCCGAAAGCCACCCCGATTACCAGTGGTGGTACCACACCGGCCACCACCAGGGCCCAGTCCCAGGTGTCACGCCAGCGTGGATCGGCGATCTTGGACCGGTAGTCAAAGCCCACAGGGCGGAAGAACAGTGTGAACAGGGTCAGTACCAGGGCCCAGTAGAAGCTGGAGAAGGCCGCCCCGAAGGTGATGGGCCAGGCCGCGAAAATGGCGCCGGCAGCCAGGATCAGCCAGACCTGATTCCCGTCCCAGTGCGGGGCGATGGTATTGATGGCCACCCGGCGCTCCTCATCGGTTCTGGCCACGTAGCGCAGCAGGGCACCGACCCCCATGTCAAAGCCGTCTGTCAGGGCGAAACCGATGAACAGCACGCCGACCAGTACCCACCAGATCAGTTTGAGGGTTTCGTAATCGAAAAGCATGGCATGTCCTCCTTACAGCAGGTTGTTCTGTTGGCCGGCCAGTACGGCCTGACCGCCATGACCACCACCGAGGCGCTCAAAATGATAGCGTCCGGTATGCAGGCTGCTCGGTCCCAGACGGGCAAATTTCAGCATCAGGTAGACTTCCACAACCAGCAGGATGGTGTAGAAGAACACGAACCCGGACAGGCTGCCGATCAGGTCGGCGGCACTCAGGGTGGAGGTGCCGAGGAAGGTGGGCAGTACCTCACCGATGGCCCAGGGCTGGCGTCCGAATTCGGCCACGAACCAGCCGGCCTCAATGGCAATCCAGGGCAGCGGCAGGCTCAGGAAACAGCCCCACAGGAGCCAGCGCTTGTCAAAGGCGGTCTTTTTGGCGGTGAAATAGAAGGCGAGTCCGAACACCAGCAGCATGGTGAAGCCGCTGGCCACCATGATCCGGAAGGTCCAGAACAGCGGGGCCACCCAGGGTACGGTATCATCCACTGCCCTGGCGATCTGTTCCGGTGTGGCATCAGTCACATTGGGTGTATAGCGCCTGAGCAGCAGGCCATACCCCAGATCCTGCTTCAGGGTTTCAAACTGGCTGCGTTCTTCGTCGGTGGCGGTTTTGTTGCGGATGCTGGCGAGCAGGCCGTAAGCCTGCATGCCGTTCTGAATCCGCTGCAGGTTGCTCTCCTTGAGCTGGTCAATGCCCTTGACTTCCCCGGTCAGGGAGCGGGTGGCGATCAGGCCGAGCAGGTAGGGAATCTTGATCTCCAGGGTGTTTTCGCCTTTTTCCTGATCCGGAAGGGCGATGAGGTTGAAACCTGCCGGAGCCGGCTGGGTCTCCCATTCGGCCTCAATGGCGGCCAGCTTCATCTTCTGCACGTCACCGGCTTCATAACCGCTTTCATCCCCGAGTACGATGACCGATAGGATGGAGGCAAAACCGAAGCCGGCAGCCACGGCAAACGAGCGGCGGGCAAAGCCGAGGTCACGGTTTTTGAGCATGTACCAGGCGCTGATACTGAGCACGAACATGGCACCGGTGACATAGCCGGCAGCCACGGTGTGCACGAACTTGACCTGGGCCACCGGGTTGAAGACCAGCTCCGAAAAACTGGCCATTTCCATGCGCATGGTTTCCACATTGAAGTCGGCCCCGACCGGATTCTGCATCCAGCCGTTGGCGATCAGTATCCACAGCGCCGAGAGGTTGGTGCCGATCGCCATGAGCCAGGTTGCAATCAGGTGCTGTACCCGGCTGAGACGCTCCCAGCCGAAGAAAAACAGGCCCACGAAGGTGGATTCCAGGAAGAAGGCCATCAGGCCCTC
>JAGRJD010000091.1 GCA_020442915.1 Thiothrix sp.
GTCAGCGGCGTATTCCAGGGCATGCTGCTGTTTTTCCTGCTCGCCTGTGATGTCCTGATCAACTTCCGCCTGCGCCGAACCCGCCCGGCACCCGCCCCCGCCACCACCGTGGAGAACAACGCATGAACCCGGATACCCTGATCCTGATTCTGGTCGCCACCATCGGTGCCAGTGTACCGCTGATCTTTGCCGCCCTGGGTGAACTGGTGGTGGAAAAATCCGGGGTACTCAATCTCGGCGTGGAAGGCATGATGGTTGTCGGGGCCGTCAGCGGTTTCATCACCGCCACCGAAACCGGCAGCCTCTGGCTCGGCGTCACCGCCAGTGCCGGTGCCGGCATGCTGATGGCGCTGATCTTCGGTTTCCTGACCCTGAGCCTGATGGCCAATCAGGTTGCCTCCGGGCTGGCGCTGACCATTTTCGGTATCGGCCTGAGTGCCTTCATGGGCCTCTCCTATACCAGTGCCACCCTGAACGGTATCCAGCCCCTCAGCATTCCGGTACTGGGTGAACTGCCGGTCATCGGCCCCCTGCTGTTCGCCCATGATCCGCTGGTGTATCTGGCCCTGTTCAGCTTTCTGGTAATCAGCCTGTTCCTGTACCGGAGCCGCTCCGGCCTGATCTTGAGGGCGGTGGGCGAAGCACCGGCCTCGGCCCATGCCCTGGGGTATTCCGTGACCCGTATCCGCTATTATGCGGTGCTGTTCGGGGGCGCCATGGCCGGCATCGGAGGCGGCTACCTGAGTCTGGTGTACACCCCGCTGTGGTCGGAGGGCATGACCGCCGGACGTGGCTGGATCGCACTGGCACTGGTGGTCTTTGCGACCTGGCGTCCCTTCCGGGTATTGCTGGGCGCACTGCTGTTCGGTGGTGTCACCATCGCACAATTCCATATACAGGGCACCGGGGTTGAAGTACCCTCGCAGTTCCTGTCCATGCTGCCCTATCTGGCCACCATTCTGGTGTTGGTACTGATTTCCCGTGATGCCGGCACCATCCGGATGCATGCCCCGGCCTCATTGGGAAAACCGTTCCACCGGGAAGCCGGCTGAGGCTTCCAGGTCCCATGACCCTACTGACCCTATTGACTCGAAGAGGATAAACCATGAACAACCCAACCCTGAAAAGCCGGCTCAAGCACCTTGCCGGTATCGTCCTCGCCACCGGGCTGCTGCTTGCCGGCAGTGCCCAGGCCGAAGACAAGCTCAAAATCGGTTTTGTCTACGTCAGCCCGATCGGGGATGCCGGCTGGACCTATCAGCATGACCTCGGGCGCAAAGCCGTGGCCGAAAAGTTCGGCGATCAGGTGGAAATCAAGACCATCGAGAGCGTTCCGGAGGGAGCAGAAGCCGAGCGGGTCATCCGTGATCTGGCAGCGTCCGGCAACCAGCTGATTTTTGCCACCTCCTTCGGCTACATGAACCCGGCCCTCAAGGTGGCCAAGGCCTTCCCGGATACCGATTTTGATCATGCCACCGGTTACAAGACCGCCAAAAACATGGGCAACTACAATGCCCGCTTCTACGAAGGCCGCTATCTGGCCGGGATCGTGGCCGGCTCCATGAGCCAGTCCAATGTGCTGGGTTATGTCGCCGCCTTCCCGATTCCGGAGGTGCTGCAGGGCATCAATGCCTTTACCCGCGGGGCCCAGAGCGTGAACCCCGATATTGAAGTCAAGGTGGTCTGGATCAACTCCTGGTTTGATCCGGGCCGTGAGCGCGAGGCCGCCGATGCGCTGATGGATCAGGGCGCCGATATCATCACCCATCATACCGACTCCACAGCCGTGGTGGCTGCTGCCGAGGAAAAAGGCAAACAGGCCATCGGTTACCACTCCGACATGTCCAAATACGGCCCCAAGGCCCACCTGACCGCTGTCACCCACCACTGGGACCAGTATTACATCGATCAGGTTCAGGCCGTCATGGATGGCAAGTGGGAACCCACCACCATCTGGGGCGGGATCAAGGACGGCATGATCAATCTTTCCCCCTTCAATGACGCGGTGCCGGAAGAGGTCCGCAAAAAGGTGGAAGAGGCCAAAGCCGCCATTGCCGCCGGCGAACTGCAGCCGTTCGGTGGCCCGCTTCTGGATCAGGACGGCACCGAGCGCGTGGCCGCAGGAGCCGGCATGAGCGATGAGGACATTTCCAGGATGGATTATTATGTCAAGGGGGTCAGCAGCAAACTGCCGAAGTAAACCCTGTCCCTGCCCGAACTGCAGTGGTCCGGGGCCTGCCTCCGGCCCGGATCACTGCCGGTTTTCCGTTTCCCCCTCATGTCCGGCCACTTCAGGCTGATGGACGTGTTCCCCCTGCCCCCGCAGCCCAGGTCAGGTCCGCCATGAAAAAGACCGCCCGGACAGCGATACACTGCTGCCATGCAGGGCGGCCGAGACCGTAACTGATTTCCATGTCGTGCAACACCTGTCCGGCACAAAACCTGTCAGGGAAAACATCGCCACAACCTGCACCGGTATGATAGCGACACGATAGTTCTTGCGGCTGATAGCATCAGGGTATCGCATTCGGGGCTTTTGTAAAATACCTGATTGCTGCCGATCTACAGCAGAACACAGTGCTTCTGACAAAAAATCAACCAACCTCAGTCATAAGCAGTTAAGCCAGACCATGATTAACTCAAATTATCACATGGGTAATATTACTTGCAGTTACCCGTGCTCCATTAGCTACGGGTTGCCATGGGCGACTGAATGCAGTCACGTCTTACTCTAAAACCAACCGGGGTTATACTGTGTTTTTTGACCAAAAAAGAAAATATAATTACACGACGAGAATTCAAAAGCAGTGGATAGCGTGGGCTTTCATGGCCTGTACATTCACCCCCATCCCAAGCCATGCACTGTCCCCGGACTATGGCAACGACAGTAAGGTGATGCCCCAATCCGACTGTATCATCGGATGGAGCAACAACTTGGCGAAGAATGAAAGCCTGGTCTATGTGCGCAACACCGTCAATGACACATACATTCTACCCGAGGGCAACTATTATTATTGGAGCGTACCTTCGAGTCAGATTGAGGGAAAGACAGAACCGGCAATCGAAGCGACCGGACCCACCCTTGAATCCGAATGCGGTATTTCCAATGTCAGCATTACTGAAAGCGATGGAGCAAACTATGCCACTATAACTGACGACCCGCGCATAGCGCTGGTATTCACCTACGACGGCGGAGACGGGCGCCAATACCTGGCCGCATCAATCCTGAACGCTGACCCGCTGATCCAAATGGCAAGCGCTGAAAAAATCAATACACCACCCGTCCTTACTGCACTCAGCAGCAGTGTGGGATCAACCGCTGAAGATACCACCACCGAAATCACCTTCGATACCCTGATCGCCGCCGGCGATGAATCCGATGCGGAAAGCATCGTAAACGCCTTTGTGGTAACGGAAGTCAGCAGTGGTACCTTAATGATCGGTGCCGATGCTGCGACGGCAACCGCATTTGATGCCACCGGCAATCATACCATTGATGGCGGCAATAAAGCCTACTGGACACCCGCCAGCAATGCCAATGGCACCCTTGATGCATTCATGGTCAAGGCAAGGGACGATGACGGCGCAGAATCCGCCAGCGCCGTACCGGCACAAGTGGATGTAACACCTGTCAACGATGCCCCGGCAATCAGCAGCGCCAACCTCACAGGCAGCACCATTTTCGGGCAGCAACTGACAGCCGGTACCATTGACTTTTCCGACCCGGATAACGGCGATACGGCAGGTACCCACGACTACCAGTGGTACCGGGCTACCGATGCAGCCTGTACTGCAGACAAAACTGCTATCAGTGGTGCCGGCAGCAATACCTATCTCCTGACAGGTGATGATGTTGGTCAATTCATCTGTGTCGAAGTCACCCCCAAAGACAATCACGGCCTGGCGGGTGCTGCTAAAACAGCAACCACCACACAGGCTGTCAGCAAGGCTGACCAGACCATTACCTTTGCCGACCCGCCAGACCAGACTTTTGCCCCGGCCGCTACCTTCGAGGCACCCGCCAGCAGTGACTCCGGCCTGTCCGTGGCCCTGACCAGCAACACCACCGGTGTCTGTGCCGTCTCAGGCAGCACCGTGACCCTGCTCACCGCCGGGGACTGTCAACTGGCCGCCAGCCAGAGCGGCGATGACAGCTACAATGCCGCGACCGAAGTCACCCGCACCGTGGTGATTGTCCCGTCGATTCTGAAACTGCAGGTGCGGATCTGGCTGCAGGGAGCCTACGACAGTACGACCGGTCTGATGCGGGATGACCTGCGCGTCAGGGAATTGCTGCCATTGCAGCAGCCTTATGGTGGCACGGCCTATGCTTATAACGGAACAGAAGCCACAAACAGTGCCTTGCTGGCCGTCACCGGGGCCGATGCTGCTGTCGAGTGGATGCTGATCGAACTGTGGAATGCGAGCGGCGATACGCAGCTGGCCCGTCAGGCGGTACTGATCCAGCGTGACGGCGATCTGATGGACAGCAGCAGCGGCAGTACCACACTGCAGTTCCCGGACCTGCCCGCCGGCAGCTATCAGGTTCTGGTACGCCACCGCAACCACCTGGACATCCGTACCCTGAATGCCGTGGCCCTGAATACAACGACAGCGACCCTGGTGGACCTGACCCTGCCGGCCACGCTGACCTTGGGTGATCATTCCCGTCGGGAAACCGCTACCCTGGCCCAGATGTGGGCGGGTGACATCAACGCCAACCAGTCCATCATCGGTTCCGGTCCGGGCCAGGACAGCAATGTCATGCTCGGTCAGATATTGGCAGCAGTGGCCAATACTCACTACAACAGTAACTATATCCTGAACGGCTACCATAGCGGGGACCTGAATCTGGATGGCAGAATCATCTTTGCCGGGCCGGGCAATGACGCCAATCTGCTGCTGGGAAATATCCTGTCCCACACGCAGAATGTCGTCAATGCAGCGAACTACATCATCAACAGCGGTTTGAAGTAGTTTTGGGGGGGAGACAGGGCTTGTCCTTGTCTCCTGTCCGTCCGGTCAGCTCCAGCCCGCTAACCAGCATCATTCGTAGTGTTTTTTTCAGGTTTCCACCATTCAGGATTATCGTGTGCCCGTTACTCACCCAAGGAAACCCAAAATGCCACTCAACAGAAACGTCGCCGTCATCGTCGGCAGCCTGCGCAAAGACTCCTTTAACCGGAAACTGGCCCATGCACTGGCCGGACTCGCGCCCGACAACCTGCAGTTTGATTTCGTGGAGATCGGCGGGCTGCCACTCTACAACCCTGACCTGGAGGAAAACAGCACCCCACCGGAGCCCTGGCGGCAGTTCCGTGCACAGATCAGCGCCATTGACGCCGTGCTGTTCGTGACGCCGGAATACAACCGCTCAATCCCCGCCAGCCTGAAAAACGCCCTTGATGTCGGCTCACGCCCGATGGGTGCCAGCGTCTGGAGCGGCAAACCCTGCGCCATCGTGAGCTCCTCGCCGGGCGGTATCGGCGGTTTCGGTGCCAACCAGCACCTGCGCCAACCGCTGGTGTTCCTGAACATGCCCGCGATGCAGCAGCCGGAAGCCTACATCGGTGGTGTGGGCAAGCTGCTCGACGCGGATGGCCGGATCACTGACGCGAGTACGCGCCAGTTTCTGGGTCATTTCATGTCAGCCTTCGCCGCGTGGATCGAACGTAATACTGCCTGAAATTCATCACAAGGGTGACAACCATTGAACCACGCGATCAATAGCGGTTTGCAGTGGTTTTTCTGGGGACCGGGGTCTGCCTGCCCTGCTCCCCTACTGCCGTGTCAGCAGGCCATACAGCTGTGGCAGTTTGCGCGGCAGCTCCTCCACCCTGCGCACCAGCACCCAGCTGCCCTGGCCGAACAGACGCGGCAGGTAATCCCCGGCCTTGTCGTCAATGGTGACACAAAACGGCTTCAGCCCCTGTCGCCGTGCCTCCAGCAAGGCCATGCGCGTATCCTCCAGCCCGTAACGCCCTTCGTAAATATCCAGGTCATTGGGCTTGCCATCCGTCAGCAGCAGTAACAGTTTCTGCTGCGCCGCCTCCTGTCCCAGCAGACGGCTGGCATAGCGGACAGCGGCCCCCATACGGGTGTAATAGCCGGGACGGGCAGCCATGATGCGCCCGCGTACCGTGGCATCATACGCTTCAGCAAAAGCCTTGAGCTGATAGAAACGCACCTGCTGCCGGTTGAGAGAAGAAAAGCCGTACAGGGCAAACCGGTCACGGGTGGCGCTCAGGGCCTCACCAAACAGCAACAGTGCCTCCTGTACAATATCAACCACCCGCGCCTGATTGCTGACCCAGCTATCGGTCGACATGGAAAAATCCGCCAACAGCAGACAGGCCAGATCACGCGCCTGCTCCCGACAGTCACGGTAGACTGCCGGTACATCCACCTGCCCCCGGCAGCGATCGGTCCGGTGCAGGATATAGCTGTCAATATCAAGCTCGGCCCCGTCCTGCTGACGCCCGAGCCATGCACGCTGTGGCTGCAGGGCTTCAAAACGCCGCCGGACCTGACGGGCACCAGCCCGCAGACGGGATGGCAGCTCCATTTCCTGCGCCCCCCGCGGCAGCATGACCTGCAAACGGCAATGATCGGCCCGCAACTGCTGGCGCCGGTAATCCCATTCCGGCAGGGCAATCCCTTCTCCCTGAGGCAGGTCATCGTAATCCGGTGCCGGCAGGTCCAGATTCAGGCGGATTTTGTGTGAACTGCTCTGACGGTCCCGTGCCACAGTGATCACATCCAGGTCTTCAGCTGCACGGGCGGCATCGTCATCGGGGTCATCATCCGTGGTCCGGTTCACCGGCAGGAATTCGGTCCAAGAAAACAGGCTTTCAAGCCGGAACAGCAGTAATCCGCTTTTCCCCTCCGGCATCTCGGTCCGCTCACCCTGCTGACGCTGGTCACTGCCGGGAGCCTGCTGACCGGGTGCGCTATCCTGCGGTGGAGCCGGCTCAGCCAGCGCAGTGGCAGCAGCCGGAGCCGGCACTTTCGGGGCCGGCAACAGCGTCAGGGGAGCCATGGCATCGGGAGGGACCGCCGGCAAGGCCTGCCAAGCCGCCAGCAAGCGCTGATAACGGGGTTCCAGTGCCGGATAACGCGTTAGCAGCTGCCGGATCGGGTCGGGGGGGATGGCGTCTGCCGGGGCTCCCGGAGCCGTCGGTACGGAGTCGGCAGCCTCCGGTGCCAAAGGGGCCAGACTGCCCAGCGCGGTCAGCCACAGGTACAAATCCCGGTTCAGGGCCTGCTGCGGAAACACGGCAATGCTGTCCGGCAGGTGCAGCACTTCAGGCTCACGCCAGGCCGCCTGCCTTTTCAGGTCTGCCCCGGCCACCCGCTGCAGCAGGGTGCGGGAAGCCGTGTTGCCGATGGCCGCCGCCGCCTGGATCTGCAGCCCGCCATCCCGGCTCAGGGCACGCAGCAGCACCCCCAGCGCCAGACGCATGTCTTCCAGTCGCACCCGTGCCTGCGGATACTCACGTCGGGCACTGCGGGTGATCACCCGGTGCCAGATTTTACCAACCCATTCTTCCATGCTTTCCGGTTTACCTCCCTGCCCGGCTGACCTAAACTGGGGGCATGAAGCCCGATTCCCTGACCCTGACCCGACTGCGCCGTTCGCCGCTGTTCCATGCGCTGGAGCATGAACAGTTCAATGCCCTGGTGGAAACGGCACGCCTGTATACCCTCAGCGAAGGCGAACTGCTGTTCCGGCAGGGGGAGCCACTGAACGAAATTTTTGTCAATGTGCGCGGCCTGATCAAGCTGTTCCGCCTGACACCCAACGGGGACGAGAAGGTCGTGGACATCATCAATCCCGGCAACAGCTTTGCCGAAGCCGTGCTGTTCATGGGGGGACGCCAGTATCCGGTCTACGCACTGGCCCTCAAGCCCAGTACGGTCATCGGCATTCAGGCCCTCCAGTATGAGCAGATGCTGCGTGCCTCGGTCGACCTGTGCTTCGGCATGATGGGGCTGATGAGCCGCCGCATGCACTGGTTGCTGAATGAAGTGGACCGCCTGACACTCCACAATGCCACTTTCCGGCTGGTGATCTGGCTTCTGGAAAACCGCAGCACCGCCGGCCCCGGTGTCACCCTGAGCATTCCCAAGCATGTGCTGGCCTCGCGCCTGTCGATCAAGCCGGAAACCCTGTCACGCATCCTCAAGCGTCTGACCGACCAAGGCCTGCTGGAGGTCCGTGACCAGCACATCGCGCTGCTGGATGTTTCGGCTCTGGAGGCCATGGCACGGGTGGAAACCTGAGCCGTCTGCCCCCATGCTCAATCCGGGGCACCAAAAAAGGTTGCGACCACTTCCATCAGGGCTGCAGCGGTTTCCGGATCATCGGTCAGCGGTTCCACCAGTGCCGCCCGGCAGGCTTCCAAGGCATCAAAGCCATCCCGGATCAGGGTGGCCGCATACACCAGCAGCCGGGTCGAGGCCGATTCCTCCAGATCATGTTCTTTCAGCGCCCGCAGTGCCTGTGCCAGCTGCACCAGCTGCTGCGCCAGCCCCGCATCAACCCCGGTTTCCACACACACGATGCGCGCTTCCACTACCGGGTCGGGATAATCAAAACGCAACGCCACAAACCGCTGGCGTGTCGAGGGCTTCATCCCCTTGAGCAGACTCTGGTAGCCGGGGTTGTAGGACACCACCAGCATGAATTCCGGCGGTGCCTGCAGGATTTCCCCGGTACGCTCCAGCGGCAGCATCCGGCGGTTGTCCGACAGCGGATGCAGAATCACGGTGGTATCCTTGCGTGCTTCCACCACCTCATCCAGGTAACAGATCGCCCCCTCACGCACCGCACGGGTCAGGGGGCCGTCATTCCACCAGGTCTCGCCATCACCGATCAGGTGCCGCCCCACCAGATCCGCCGCATTCAGGTCATCATGGCAGGCCACCGTATACAAAGGCCGCTGCAGGCGGGCGGCCATGTATTCGACAAAACGGGTCTTGCCGCAGCCGGTCGGCCCCTTGAGCAATACCGGTAACTGGCGCTGGAAGGCATGTTCAAACAGGCGGACTTCCTGCCCCTGCGGCTGATAGTGTGGCAGTGGTGCTGATGACGGCACGCCACCGCTTGCAGGCTTCAAAGCGTGACCTCGGGATTGAAACGGCTCAGAAACCGGGCCGTGACCGTATCCATGGTACCGATATGCTGCTGCAGCCAGGCACGCCATTCCTGCAGGTAAGCCAGCAGGCCGGCCCGGTCCGGTTGTGTCTGCCAACGCTGCTGCACCGCACGCAACTGCGCCAGCGCCCAGGCATGCTCTCCCTGATGCACCGGATAGGCAAAAAAGTCATATTCCTGCATCAGGCGTTCCTCACGCGCAAAATGGGCCTCGGTGTGCTCAAGCCAGGCCTGCAGGCGGGCCGCAATATCGGCATCAACCACCCCGGACTGCTCCAGTGCGACCTTCAGGCCGGCCACCAGCGTCAGCTCCTCGCAGTGCACGGTATTCATGAAGGCCAGTGCCACTTCGGGCAGCGTTGTACAATCAGTAAAATCCTGTTGATGGCGCATGTCATCTCCTTCCCGTATTGCAGACCGGGGACTCAGCCGGTACTCCAGGCCCGTGGGCGCTGCATGCCGGCAATCTTGCAGGTCTGCTTCACATAGCCATAGGGAAACAGCTGGAACAGTTGCTGTTTGGCGGCTTTCTTGTCAATCCCCTGCATGGCCGCCAAGTGCTTGGCCACATGGCGGATGTCGGGCGTGATCCGGTGCTCCTCCCAGTAGGTACGCACAAAACGCAGCACCGACCAGTGCTCATCCAGCAGCTCAATCTGCTCTTCGGCAGCCAGCCGGGTGGCAATGTCGGCATTCCAGTCTTCCGGATGAACCAGATAACCCTCGGCATCCCGTGCATAAGTGGCTGATTGCTGCATGTGATTCTCCCGGTATCCGTATGACTTGCCATACAGGCTAGGCCAGGTCTTGCCCTGCCCGCCTTGATACAGGTCAAGGACTCAACCGTCCCCGCCATCCACCCGTGGCCGGGCCAGCATGGGGGCATAAATCCACAGCAACAGCAGAAAAGCCGCGATCCACAACAGCTGGCTGGCCATGACCCATACGGCCTGCTGTGCCGGCCACCACCAGACCGGCAGCACCCGCACCACGGCAGCACTCAGCAGCAGCAGAAACAGGACCGTCAGCAGCGGTGGCGGCTCAAACACATTGCGCCCGGTATGTCCGAGTGTCACGCGCGCCATCATGCCGGCTGTCATCAGGCCGATCCCCCCCACACCGAAAGCATGCAGGGCCAGCCAGAATGAAGCCAGACCGAAAGGCACCAGAAAGGTCAGTACAAAACCCGCTATCAGCCAGCCATAAGCCAGAAACAACACCCACAACAGGGGTTTGCGCCAGATTTCACGCTGATGCCAGCCCCACAGGCGCACGGCATGCAGTAACGCCTGCACCAGCGCCAGCCAGGCTGCCAGCCAGGCTGCCAGCCAGGCTGCAGTACGGTCGCCGGTCGCCAGGGCGGTCACCTGTGCCAGTACAAATACCAGAAACAACACCAGGCTGGTACGGTCAATCCAGACCCGGTTGCGGGCCTTGAACGGACTGTCGATACCGCGCTCGATGAAAAATGGAATCACCCGCCGCCCCATGGTCAGGATCAGTGCCAGAATCAGGTAGAAACCGGCATACAGTCCGACCGTGACACCGAGGGGCCAGTATCCGGACAGGCCCAGATAAAAGCCGGCATTGGCCAGCCACAGCAGCAGCAGTTTACTGATAATGCCGGCCTGTACCCACTGGCGGGTACGGATGATGGGGATGGCCGCCGCTGCCAGCAGCCCGGCCATAAAACCCAGATCGGCTGCCACCGTCCAGACCAGCCCCGCCCCGGTAAACGGCAACAGACGCGCCAGCAGCCACAATCCCGCCAGTACCAGCAACGGCCAGTGACTCACGGTCGGCAACCCGGTCCAGTTGCGGATCGCTGTCAGCAGAAAACCGGCCACCACCGCCACCGCATAACCAAACACCATTTCATGCCCGTGCCAGAACACAGCGGGATAAGCCGGCGTCAGCCCCTGCCAGCCGAAACCGTACAGGGCCATCCACAAGCCCATGCTCACCACGGCAAACGCCCCCGCCCCCAGAAAAAAGGGGCGGAAACCCAGCCGCAGCAATGCCGGTGTGCTCACGGTGTGAGGACTCATGCCGTCTGCGGCTCCAATGGCTGTTCCTGCCGGACGCGCTCCGGCCAGAAACTGGCAATAAACAGGATCAGCCCGAACAGGAATACCAGCCCCGAGACCTCACGCATCCAGTAAAACAGGGCGACTTTTTCCTGCACCACCATGAAGGTCTGCGGGGCATCGGTATAACGTTGCAGGTAAGTCTGCACAATGCCGGCACCGGTCAGAAACAGGGTGATGAAGACCATGGAAACGGTCATGAGCCAGAACGACCACATTTCCATCACCTGCATGCGGTTGCTTTTGGCTTCCTGCCCGCGCAGGATGGGAATGGCGTAGGAAATGATGGTCATCACCACCATGGCATAGGCGCCATAAAAAGCCATGTGCCCGTGAGCTGCCGTCAGCTGGGTGCCGTGGGTGTAATAGTTCACCGGTGCCAGGGTGTGCATGAAGCCCCAGACCCCGGCGCCCAGAAAAGCCATCACGGCGGTACCCATGGCCCACAGCACCGTGGCCTTGTTGGGATGATCCCGGCGGCGGCGATTGATGGTGTTGAAGGCAAACAGGGTCATCAGGAAAAACGGAATCGGCTCCAGGGCCGAGAAGATCGACCCCCACCACTGCCAGTAGGCCGGCACCCCGATCCAGTAGTAGTGGTGGCCGGTACCGATGAGGCCGGAAATCAGCACCATGGCCACAATGACATAGACCCATTTTTCAATCACTTCACGATCGACACCTGTGGTCTTGATCAGCACAAAGGCCAGTATCGCAGCCAGAATCAGCTCCCAGACGCCTTCCACCCACAGGTGCACCACCCACCACCAGTAGTACTTGTCCTTGGCCAGGTTGTCGGGGTTGTAAAAGGCGAACAGGAACATCAACGCCAGTCCCACCAGCCCGGTCAGCAATACGGTATTGATCACCGTCTTGCGTCCGCTCAGCACGGTCATGCCGATGGAATACAGAAAGGCCAGCGCCACCACCACGATACCGACCTTGGTGATGGTCGGCTGCTCCAGAAACTCACGTCCCATGGTGGGGAAGATGTGGTTGCCGGTCAGTTCGGCCAGGCGGGCATAAGGCATGGCCAGATAGCCGATTACCGTCAAGGCCCCGGCCAGCAGAAATACCCAGAACATGAGCCGTGCCAGCCACGGCGCATGCAGTTCACGCCCGGACTCTTCCGGAACCAGATAATAAGCCGCCCCCATGAAGCCGAACAGCAACCATACAATCAACAGGTTGGTATGTACCATGCGGGCAATGTTGAAAGGAATTTCCGGGAACAGAAAGTCCCCGATCACGTATTGCAGCCCCATGATCAGGCCGAAAATCACCTGCCCGACAAACAGTCCGATGGCAGCGATAAAATACGGTCGGGCAATCGCCTGGGTTTGATATTCCATGATCGTGTCCTCAGCCTTGAACATTGGGTGGCCAGTTTTCGGTATTGATGCCACTGACGTATTTCAGGAATTCAGCCAGTGCATCCAGCTGCGCCTCGGTGAAGTTGAACTGCGGCATGCTGCGCCGTCCCGGAATACCGTCCACCGGACGGGTGCGGATAAAGATTTTCAGGGCCTCCTTGTTTTCGCCGAAGCGCTTGTAGGCATTACCCAGTTCGGGGGCAAAATAGGCCCCTTCCCCCAGCAGGGTGTGGCAACCGATACAGTTGTTCTCTTCCCACAAACGCTTGCCTTCCGCCACCTGCTCGGTGATGGCCTGCCGGTTGTCGCGCTCGGGCCAGGCCCGGTGCGTATCGAAGGTCAGGGCCAGAAACAGCAGTATAAAAAACAGCGAGCCGCCGTAATAGATGTTTCTGGCCATGCTTTTGGTGAACATTTCCCGCATGCGCAGCACTCCTCCTTGGGGGTAACAACAGGGACAAGGGATGATAATTCCTGAGTAAGGAAGTCGGAGACTCTAGCCCGGCCGCATGGCAGCGGGCCTTGACCTGGGTCAAGGAGCTTGTCCAGGGTGGGGCTCCTTCGGAACGTGTCAACCTCGTTTGAGCCAGCTCTTTAAAAATTAAGTTACTTTTGCGATTACACGCTGCAGTGTTGGGAAATTGACCCCTTTTTCGACAGTGGCTTGATCCGCATCCTCTGGTACCGGGTTGATGCAGACTTCTGTCGGTGGCATCTGTACGGTTGGACGGCCCTTGCTGAAGCGCTCGGAATGACGGTCATACATGGCATCCAGCGCCATTTGCCTCACCTGGGCAACCTCAAGGTATTCACCCGTAAATACCTGCTGTGGTGTAAAACCGGCCAGACTGCTGTGGTGGTGATCCTGGTTGTACCAGCGCACATAGTCTTCGCACCAGCGCATGGCATGGTCGTAGCTGTCGAAGCGGCGCGGGTAGTCCGGCTGGTACTTCATTGTCTTGAATTGCGACTCGCTCATGGCGTTGTCGTTGCTGACTCTGGGGCGGCTATGGCTGGCGGTAATGACCAGTTCACCAAGCAGATCCAAATAGCAATGCGCGGTCATCGGCATACCGCAGTCCTGGTGCAGCGTAAGTGTGTCTGGCTGGTATTGCTCCTCAGCGCTCAGCGCGCGGGGTTGCTGAATAGCCTTACGCGTGCGCCGGTGTGGGCTGATAGGGCCGCAAAAGTGATAACGGTCACAGGCGGCGCGCAGGCTGTTGCGGCAAATATCCAGCACAACACAAGCCTCACGCTCAGACACCCCTGTGGGTAGCTGATCCGTCAGGAGCAGGTTCATGATTTGTTCTCTTCGAAGGCATGCAGCAGTGCCAAGGCTTTTTTTTGGAGCAGCAGACAACCGTCTTTGACTTCGATCTGTTTCCGCAGCCGCTCGTTTTCTTTTTCCAGCTGTTCAATACGTCTCTGTTCAGCGGTCTTCTTGGGTGCAGGGCCGGGGGCTGACTTTTTCAGGCCATCGACACCCAGTTCAGCCAGCTCTCGACGCCACTGCTGTAGCTGGTTCGAATAGAGTTTTTCCCGACGCAGCAACTCGCCGAGTTCACCCTGCTGGCAGGCATTAGCTTGCTGCATGATGGACAGCTTGTACTCGGTGGTAAACGTTCGGCGTGAACGCTTTTCCAGTGCGGGAGTTGGCTCGACCTTAGGATCGGCAGTGGTGGCTGGTTTTGGCATTTCCGTTCTCCTGAGTGCCCTGATTTGTATGTTATCTCAAAATCAGTTGGCTCAGGCTTAGGTTGACATACAGGGGGTGGCCATCAACCAGCTTCAGTTACGGTTTTACATGCAAAGCTATCAGGATCAACCGTCAATCATCAGGCGCAACCAGTCGCCGGCATGTTGTTGTAGCAGCAGGAACAAAGCAAACAAGGCAAGGCTGGGCATAGCCAATCCCCGATCCCGCCACAGGATGACTAATAGCCAGATCAACAAACCACTGCCTAACAAAATAGCATTAATAGGAAAGGTAACGATCCATGTCATAGCTTTAACGATATCCACCAACCACGAATCAGTTCCGGCGCACTGTAGCCTCACCCACCAGGGGGCCAATGCCAGTGGAAAGGCCACCAGAGTCAGATATACAAGACCAAAAAACCGTCCATAAGATTGAAGCAGCAAACAAGCCATCAGCAGCAGGCAGGGATATAGCATCAACAGGAACCATGGCCAGTAATAATGCACCATGCTGAGACACTCTCCTGCCTCGTATTGCCGGGGCGTGAGTGCAAATCCAGTAGCAAGACAGGCTGAAACCACCAGGATTATAAAAGACAACCAGAGCCTGCTGCGTGAAGATAAGGGAAAATAGCGCATACTAATGATTAGTACACCGCCAAAAAAGATGCAGAATGCGGCAATAGCTAGCAACACAGTATCATTCCCCAACTTTTGCTGGCGGAGGTGGAACAGGCAGTGGCCCCAGCCCTTCTTCCTGATTTAGACGATGTAGATACTGGGTTGGTTGAAGAGACTTGGGCGGAGTATTCCATGGGAAAGGACTCTCATCAGCCTTGTGTACGGTATTACCATTCTGGGAGAGGTTGTCGAAAATCGTTTTGTCAGAATCCCAGTCAAAACCAGGGTAAACGCCATAGGGAAGCCCGAAATCAAGGCCTTTGGGTTCAACCGACTGGGCACCAGTATCTGGATCCTTGCTGATGATGGCCGTCCCTGTCCTGACCTTGTACCACTCTCCGTCTGAGGCGATAAAATCAACATCACCCTTTTCCGGTATCTGATTGTCAGAACCTATACAGACAATGGCAGGCTCTCCGGTTGTCCCGTCCTCGTTGATGGGCTTGCAACTCCGGGTGGTAGTCTGCCCAGCCTGAACATCAAAGTCTTCCGGCATGTCAGCAACATACCCCTGGATCATAGCTCCTTCTTCAATCTCTACCTTGCCATGTCCAGCTTGTCCTTCTTCCCGGTATGCCGCTAGGACAAGGGGCTGTTGTTTATCAGCCAGCAGACCTAGCTGCGCTTTAGCCAGACCATCCAGCAGCTCCGGCTTCAGGTCAGGAAAGGCATGGGAAATATCGCTGCGGACAGCGCTAGCAGCTGACGAGGAAGTTTTCGGCAAGAAGTGCTTCCAATCGTTACCTTGATGATAATTGTTACTTATCATTAGAAAATCCATTTCTGATAAAATCAGATTCAAAAATAGCTTGTTTATTTGCCTAGTCAGGGTGAAAAATGATTAAGGGTTTTATTTTTAAGGCAAGTGGTCGAATACACTACAAGGTATTAGAGGAAATAATTGCTAATTGTTGCGTCCCGTATGATCATATCCCCATGAGGAGCTACCCGCTGTTCAAGGCACGGGCTATCCTTGAGAGGATATTATCCTCCAAAGGTAACAAGGTAAAATGCG
>JAGRJD010000092.1 GCA_020442915.1 Thiothrix sp.
ACGATCACCTTGGAATCCTTCATGCCCGCAAGGTGCTGGATCGCACCCGAGATGCCGCAGGCGATGTAGAGATCGGGGGCGACCGCCTTGCCGGTCTGGCCGACCTGCCAGTCATTCGGTGCGTAGCCGGCATCCACGGCAGCACGGGAGGCACCCACTGCAGCCCCGAGTTTGTCCGCCAGTGCGGTGATCAGGCTGAAATTGTCGGCGGAGCCCACGCCACGGCCACCGGAAACGATGATTTTGGCCGAGGTCAGTTCCGGGCGGTCGCTTTTCTGGACTTCATTGCCGAGCCATTCCGGGACGATGGCCGAATCGGCAGCCGCAAGGGTTTCCACGGCTGCATTGCCGCCTGCCGCAGCCGCGTCAAAGTTGGCTGTGCGCACGGTCAGGACCTTCTTGCTGTCACCGGAGACCACGGTCTGGATGGCATTGCCGGCGTAGATCGGGCGTTCGAATTCGTCCGGCCCGATGACGGTCATGACATCGGAGATCACCATGACATCCAGCAGGGCCGCCACACGCGGAGCGATGTTCTTGCCGAAGGCATTGGCAGGGAATACGATGTGCTCGTAGTTGCTGGCGAGGCTCAGGATCAGGTCAGTCATGGGTTCGGCCTGCCCTTGGGCGTAGTTATCGCTGCTGACACACAGAACCTTGTCCAGTCCGTCCAGCTTTGCCAGTTCGGCGGCGGCGGTTTCAGCATTGGAAGAGGCACACAGGCCATGAACTTCGCCCCCCAGTGCCCTGGCGGCACTCAGGGTTTTTGCCGTGACATCCGTGGCCAGCTGGCCGGCCGGTACATCTGCTACCAGTAAGACGCTCATTCAGATCACCCCTGCTTCATTTTTCAGTTTTCCGATCAGTTCGGCCACCGAACCCACCTTGATACCGGCACTGCGTGCCGGCGGCTCGACCACCTGCTTGACGGTCAGGCGCGGACTGACATCCACACCGTAATCCGCAGGTGTTTTGATATCCAGCGGTTTTTTCTTGGCCTTCATGATATTGGGCAGCTTGACGTAGCGTGGCTCGTTCAGGCGCAGATCGGCGGTGATCACAGCGGGCAGGCTGATTTTCAGGGTCTGCATGCCGTCATCCACTTCGCGCGTGACTTTTGCACTGTCAGCGCCGATGTCGACTTTGGAGGCAAAGGTTGCCTGGGGCCAGCCCAGCAGTGCCGCCAGCATCTGGCCGGTGGCGTTCATGTCGTTGTCAATGGCCTGTTTACCGAGGATGACCAGACCGGGCTTTTCTTCTTCAACCACCTTGGCAAGCAGTTTGGCTACGGCCAGCGGTTCAATGTCGACATCCACTGAGTCGGCAGCCTGAATCAGGATGGCGCGATCGGCTCCCATGGCCAGTGCGGTGCGCAGGGTTTCCTGAGCTTTGTCCACCCCGATGGAAACCACCACGATTTCCGTGGCCTTGCCGGCTTCCTGCAGGCGGATAGCCTCCTCAACGGCAATTTCGTCGAAAGGGTTGATGGACATTTTGACGTTGTTGAGTTCAACGCCGGACTGATCACTCTTGACCCGCGCCTTGACGCTGTAGTCGATCACCCGTTTGACAGGCACTAAAACTTTCATCGCTCTTCCTTGGGTTGGATAGTGAAGGTTTCTCAGGGGAAATGCCTGCCATGGTAACGCCATGAGCGGGTGTAGGGAAGTGCAAATTGCAGCGGGGTTTCAGGGGAAAAAGCCCTGCTGATCAGGGATCAGCAGGGCAAAGGCGTAGGTATTCCTGTACGCAGGGTACGGTCCTACGCTCTCACGGAGCCATCCATATCCCAGGATTGCAGGCGGTCAATGTTCGGGTTGGCAATGGCGGCACCCAGATAGTAGTTGGTGAAGCCGGAAGCCGGCTGCCAGCTGCCGGGCTGGAAGTTGAGGTTCACCACGCCGACACTGGAACTCCAGAAGCGGTATTGGCCCTGATCATTCTGGCCCAGGTAAATGGCATTCCAGCCCTGTTCATCGCTGGTGTTGTCGCCGGGCTTGTCGAAATAATAGCTGTTACCCGGAATCAGGGTGTCACCCTGCGTCGGATCAAACAGGGCGGTTTCCCCGGCCAGATTGCTGACACCGTTGACGGTGATGGCTCCGGCCTGGGCGGTGCGCACCTTGCCGATGAAACCACCGTCATAGTTGCCATCCTGCTGGTCATACCAGCCTGACAGGGTGAGCTGGCCGACATTGCGGTTGAAATCATCCTCTCCGATGGTGTCCAGGGTTGCCTTCAGGTTGAAGATGGCCATTGGGGTGGCGCAGTCAACCGAATAGCGTTCGGGGTGGTTGAACAGGTCGTTCAGGGCGTCAGAAGGCCGGATTGCATTGCCTTGGTCATCACTGGTCCGGGCCAGCAGGAAGCGCTGTCCGCCCCGGTTCACCACTTCCCAGAACGGGTTGCGCTCCAAGACGGTTTCCTGCTGCTGCCAGCCGTACCTGTCGGTATAAAGGCGGGTCTGCGGCGGATTGAGTGCGGAGTCACGGATCTTGACCAGCTGCAGCCCGGGGTCAAAATCCCAGCCTTTGCCGGATTGCTCCACGCTGTTGATCATGCTTTCTCGGAAGCGCAGGGCATAGATGTCATCACCGCTCAGCTGCGAGCGTGAAACCTCCTGACCCTGGGCATTGGTGACGATGACCGTGTCGTTGCTGCTGATCTCATTGTTGCCGCTGCTGTCCAGTACGCTGACCTGGTACCCGGCAGGTACGACCCCCTGGCTGCCGGTTGCAAACATGCCGGCCAGAATGCTGCTTTGCTGGCCATTGAGTGCCAGATTTGCCGGGGCGGGTGCAGGCACGGGGGCTGGAACCGGGGCGGGTACAGGCGCCGGGGTTGGTACTGGTGCGGGCACAGGTGTTGGAGCTGGTACTGGTGCTGGAACCGGTACAGGTGTCGGAGTTGGTGCCGGTACCGGGCTTGGCGTGGGTGCCGGTGCGATGCCATTGCCGGACTGCAGCTGTTGCAGCAGCTGCAGGATCAGCTGGATCAGCTGGTTCTGGACATTGCCGGAGCCGAACAGACTGCTGGTACCGGCAAGACTGCTGAAGCGGGAGGTGTTGCTGGTGTTTCCCGTGCTGGCGGTTGATGACACCGGGCTGGTACTGGTAAGCCAGGGTTGGCTGAAACCGGTGTTCTGTATGGTTTCGATAGGCATGTCACTGCTCCCTCAGGGTATTTTTGTTTTACAACATCGCGGCAGTCAGGATGGCTGTCCGTCGATGACATATCCAATACCTGGCAGTGTAGGGAGGTCAGAAGGCCGGGTTAAATGCTGTCATGATGATTGGTTTTTTTTGCGGGACAGTCAGGCATCCGGGGGTTGTCCGGCATCCTCCAGAATCAGGGCTGCCCCTTTTTCAGCCACCATCATGACCGGTGCATTGATGTTGCCCGACGTGATGGCGGGAAAAACCGAGGCATCGACCACCCGCAGCCCCTGCAGGCCGTGAACCCGCAGGCGTGCGTCAACCACGGCCTGCTCCGGGTCCGGTCCCATGGTACAGGTGCCGGTCGGGTGGTAGATGGTATTGGCACGGGCACGCAGGTCGGCCATGATCTGCGCATCAGTCTGTACCGCCGGACCGGGGAGGTATTCATGCTCAATAATGGCCTGCAGGGCACGGGTGGCGGCCAGGCGGCGCAGAATCCGGTGTCCGGCCAGGGCTTCCTGCCGGTCATGGGGTGTGGACAGGTAGCCAGGTTCGATGATAGGGGCATCCAGCGGGTCGGGGGAGCTGATACTGATCCGGCCCCGGCTGTCGGGGCGGCAGGCATTGACCGTCATGGAAAAGGCGGAAAACGGGTCCGGGCGCAGTATCCGGCGCGGTTTGTCCGGGTCGAGCCGATAGGTCAGGGCATTGAAATAGAGCTGCAGGTTGGGGCTGGTCTGTTGCGGGTCGCTGCGGATGAAGCCACCGCACTGGTTCACGCTCAGGGACAGCGGGCCGCTGCGGGTGGTGAGGTATTGCCCCAGCGCCTTGAGCCTGCTGCCTAGGGAGTGAAGGTCGTTGTTCAGGGTGCGCGGCTGACAGCGATAGTAATGGGTCTGGGCCAGATGATCCTGCAGGTTGCGGCCCACCATGGGAGCCGCCCGGACCATCGAAATGCCGAAGTGTTGCAGCAGGGCCGGATCACCGATGCCGGACAGCTGCAGCAGTTGCGGTGAGTTGACGGCCCCGGCGCTCAGGATGACTTCATGGCGCGCATAGGCCGTGCGTTTTTCCCCGTGCTGCAGGTATTCAAGCCCGTAGACACGCGGACGGGCATGGCTGGCATGCTGCCGGGGGAGCAGCAGGCGCAGCGCCCGTGCATGCAGGCGCACGCTCAGGTTGGGCCGGGTCAGGGCCGGGCGCAGAAAGGCGGTGGCGCTGGAAATCCGCCAGCCCCGGCGCAGGGTCAGCGGGTAGACGCCGATGCCTTCCAGGTGTTCGCCATTGAAGTCCGGTGTGCGTGCGAAGCCCAGCTCATCGGTAGCCGCAAAGAAGCTGTGTGACAGGGGGTGGATGCGGGCGGTGATATCACTCACGGGCAGCGGCCCGTTACTGCCGTGCCAGGCCGAGGGGCCGCGCTCATCCTGCTCCAGATGCCTGAACCAGGGCAGCACCTCATCCCAGGACCAGCCCGGATTGCCCAGCCCGGCCCAGTGATCGAAGTCTTGTGGCAGTCCGCGGATGTGGACCATGGCGTTGATGGCGCTGGAGCCCCCCAGTACCCGGCCTCGCGGCCAGTAAAGCCTGCGTCCGTTGAGGCCGGGATCGGGGGCGGTTTCATGGCACCAGTTCACCCGTGGATTGTGGAAGCTGTGCCCGTAACCCAGGGGGATGTGCAGCCAGGGGCTCAGGTCAGACCCACCCGCCTCCAGCAGCAGCACCCGGTATTTTCCACCGGCGGACAGCCGCTCAGCCAGGATACAGCCGGCGGAACCGGCACCAATGATGATAAAGTCAAACGTATTCATTCCATCCATGGTTCTTCAAGCATCTCCAGATGCAGCTGTGTGCCGGTATAGGGGTGCTGTGCCATGACCTCATCCCGCAGTTCCACGCCCAGACCCGGCGCATCCGGTGGAATGATGTAACCCGCTTCCCAGCGAATGGGGTTGACAAGCAGTTCGGCGTGGAAGCCATCCCAGCGCTCAATGCTCTCCTGAATCAGAAAATTGGGGCTGCAGGTACTGAGGTGGATGCTGGCGGCACCACCGACCGGACCGTTATAAAGGTGGGGCGCGATCTGAACCTGCTGTACTTCTGCCATGCCTGCAATTTTCTTGGCCTCCAGTATGCCACCCACACGCCCGAGGTTCATCTGAAAAATGGCGGCGGCACCACAGCGCAGCACCCGCCCGAAGTCATATTTGGTTGACAGGCGCTCACCGGTAGCGACTGGAATGCAGGTTGCCCGTGCCACTTTTGCCATTTCCTCGGGGCTGTCAGGCGGGACCGGCTCCTCGAACCAGAGCGGATCATAAGGCTCCAGCCTGCGTGCCAGCCGGATGGCACCGGCTGCCGTCATCTGGCCATGGGTGCCGAACAGCAAGTCGGCACGGTCGCCCACCGCCGCGCGGATCAGCCGGACGTAACGTTCGCTGCGCTCCAGGGCGGCCATGGACAGCTGACGTCCATCAAAAGCGGTATAGGGGCCGACAGGGTCGAACTTGATGGCGGTGAAGCCCTGTCCGACCAGCTCCAGTGCCCGACTGGCCGCCAGCTCCGGATCATCGAAGTACACGTCTTTTTCATCATCAGGACGGGCATAGATATAGGTATAGGAACGCAGGCGTTCATGCACCCGGCCACCGAGCAGGTTGTAGACTGGCTGCCCGGCTTCCTTGCCGATAATGTCCCAGCACGCCATTTCCAGCGCACTCAGCACGCCCATGACTGAAAGGTCCGGATTCTGGGTATAACCGCTGGCATAGGCCCGCCGCCACAGGGATTCGATGTGGTGCGGATCATGCCCTTCCAGACAGCGCCCGAACAGGTCTTCAAGCATGTGTACGACCACAAAGGGGTGGAAGGGCAGTCCGTAGGCCTCGCCGACACCACTGACGCCATTGTCAGTGGTCAGGCGTATAAAGATGAAATAACGCCCGCCGTAGTGCGGAGGCGGATTACCGACCACGAAGGTTTCCATATCCCTGACCAGCACGCTTTTTCTCCTCAGGCCCTGATGGCTGGCATGCTAGCATTGAAAGCCGGGTGCAGGACAGTCCCGGTCCGGCATGCATGGGATCGGCCCGGTTTGTCGTTTGCAAACGTAACATTTTTGACTATGCTCAGAGCCTGGGGTCAGGGGGCGAGTCCCGGTTGTTGTGTCCGTGTGCTTCAGGATGCCTTGCCGACCCTGTAATCCGACGGGGGCGGGTATGTTTGTGAGTACATTTGGGTTGAGATGACAGGTAATATTATGCAAATCCTTTCTTCGTCGCCGCTGGTGCGCAGAAGTCTGCAGACCATTCTGGTTGCCGATGACTCCATGACCGAACGGGCCAACCTCGCCCGTATTCTGCGCGGGGCCGGGTATGAGGTGCTGATGGCCGCTTCGGGGAACGAAGCTTTCGAGCTGGCGGTCCGGCATGAACCGGATGCCGTTTTTCTCGATATCCTCATGGAGGACGGCGATGGCTACCGGACCTGCCGCGAGCTCAAGCGTCATGAAACCACTGCGGACATTCCCGTTATCATGGTTTCCAGCAAGGCCAACCCGGTGGACCGGCAGTGGGCCATGAAGCTGGGGGCGTCAGCCTATGTGGTCAAGCCCTATGCCGACACCGATATTCTGGAACCGCTGGCCAGACTCTGACGTGGGTATCGAAAAACCAATCTGCCGGTTCCATCCGGTTTGTTTTCAGACTGCCGCTGCCCTGGGTCCGGCGGTACAAGGCATGGAGCCATTGGCATGACGCAAGCGGCATTTTATTACCCGGTCGGTGCGTATCGTATTGTGCTGGCGTCCGGTGTGGCCTCGGAAATCCTGTCCCGGACGGTGGTGCACCCTGTGCCCTTTGCGCCGGACTGGTGTGCCGGGCTGGTCAGTGTGCGCGGCGACCTTTTTCCCGTGCTGGACATGCACCGGGTCTTGCTGGGTGAGGGCGGAGCACGGCGGGAGTTCCGTTATCTGCTGTGGCTGCAACAGCCGGCCATGGCTCCGGTGGTGGTGGGTTGTGACGATCTGCCGCGCCAGCTGGCGTTACCGGTGCCTGCCGGTGAGCCGGAGGATGCCGGACAGGATACGCCGGTCTGGGTTGAGCGGGTCTGGCGGCAGGGGGAATGCCTGTTCCTGCAGCTGGACCATGCCCGCCTGCTGCGCCTGTTGAGCCGGGGCAGTGGGTGAGGGGCGTGGGGTGCAGGCCGGGCGTATGGTATGGTAGGGCCTGCAATGGGTTGCTGATGGATTGCGTCCGGCAACGGGTCCGGTCTGGAAAAGGGTCTGGAAAGGATGGTTGAAATGAATGATGCACAACAAAAACCGCGTCGGGCGGGGTTCTGGAACCGGATCACGGTGGCCCAGCGGATTTTCCTGCTGGTACTGGTTCCCTTGCTGCTGCTGTTCCTGATCGGCAGCGGCTCCATCTTTGCCCTGAACCAGAATCAGCAGGCCATCCGTGAAATCCGGGACCGGGTGGTGGCGATTGATATGGGCAACAACCTGCTCAACGGCATCCAGAGTGAGTTTGAAATTCTGCTGCATGAGGTTTCCAGCGGCAGGCGCACCTGGGCGGAGGGGCTGGAGCACCTGACGCGCCTGAAGACACTGCTGGAGCAGGACATCTTCCCGCGTTACCGTGCGGCCAAGGCGGGTCGGGATAACGAGCAGCGCGAGCAGGACTTCCGGCAGCTGCTGACTGTGCTGGATCAGGGAATCAAGCGTCTGCAGGCGGAGGATCGGAGCGCACTGGCGCTTTATCTGCTCAATGATCTGGAGGCGGATTACGGTCCGGTGCGCGATCATTTCGCCAGCGGTGTGCAAGAGGACATCCAGCAGGTATACCAGACCTTTGATGTGGCGAGTCTGGAGGCCCGGAATTTCCTGATCGAGGCTTTTGTGCTGATTGTGGCGGGCATGATGCTGGTGGCCCTGCTGGGCTACCTGATCTACCGCTCCATTTCCTCCCAGGTCACGCACCTGACCGGAACCATCCGCGACATTGCCGCCGGCGACCTGAATGCACGGGTGCAGCTGGCCGGGCACAATGAACTGGTGGAGCTGGGCGATGCCTTTGACGGCATGGTCGAGGAACGGATTGCCACCCAGAAGAAAATCAATGCCGATCACCAGCGCCTCAACAATTCCGTGTTTGCATTGCTGGAGGCTGTAGCCGACCTGAGTGAAAAAAACCTGACCGTGCGTGCCACTGTGACCGAGGATGCCACCGGCCCGCTGGCAGATGCAATCAACCAGCTCGCCGAGGATACCGGGGATGTGCTGGGCGAGGTGCGTACCATTGCCCTGTCGGTGGAGTCTGCGGCCAATGATGTCAACCAGCACGCGCTGTCGGTCAGGGAGCTGGCAGCCTTGGAGCGTACCGAGGCTCAGGAAACCCTGGACCAGATGGGGGTGATCCTGCGCCGGCTGGATTCGATCGCGGCTTCCGCCCGGCAGGCCGATACCATGGCGGCCAGTACCGGTGCGACCCTGCGCGAGGCCCAGCAGTCGGTTTCCCGTACCCTGGACAGCATGTCGGGCATCCGCGAGACTGCCCGCGTGACCGGCAAGCGCCTGAAGCGGCTGGGTGAGCGCACCCAGGAAATCTCGCGCATCATTGACATCATCGGCAATATCGCCGAACGCACCACCGTGCTGGCCCTGAATGCCAGCATGCAGGCCAATGCTGCCGGTGAGGCCGGGCGCGGTTTTTCGCTGATCGCCGAGGAAATCCAGCATCTGTCGGAAAATGCCCGCGAATCCACCGACCAGATCAACGTGCTGGTGCGCAATATCCAGCAGGAGGCCAATACCACCATCACCACCATGGATGAAACCATTGCGGAAGTGGTCGAGGGCTCTGCCCGTGCAGAAGAAGCGGCGCAACAGATGGAAACCACACTGGAAGCCACCGGGCAGCTGGTTCATTCGGTGGGGCAGATTGCCAGTGATTCCGGCCAGCAGGTTGCCGTCAGCCGGGAGCTGCAAAGTCGGGCAGGCCGGATTCTGGAGGCTACCGAAAAAACCGGCAGTGAACTTTCCTCGCTGACCCGCCTGACCCGCCAGATGGCGGAGTATGGGCAGCAGCTGGTGCGTTCGGTCAGTGTGTTCCGTCTGGAACCGTGAGATTTTGGCAAGGGGGGTTGGGATGTGGATGCAGAACGTACTACAGCGCTGATTGCTGAGCTGGAGGAGCTTGCCCTGCAGCTGGCTTCGGTACCTGTCGGTGACGATACCGCTGCCCTGGAGCGGGTCAGGGATGAGTACCAGCGGCTGCGGCTGGCTGCCGGCATGTATGAATGGCCCGAACTGGCCGGCGTGCTGGACTGGGTACTGGGGACCGTGCAGCAGTCCGGAGCGGATAGGACTGCACTGCTGGCACAGGGGCGTTTGGTTTCCTGGCTCGAGCTGACGGCGCTGGCCCTGCGGGAACCGGAGGAGACGGGCCATCTGGGCCTGCTGGTCACGGAGCTGACGGATGCCGATTGGCCGGAGCCTCTGGCTGCGGATCTGCTGCAGGACTTCCTGCTCAGCCTGCGACCTCCGGAGCAGGTAACGGATCCGGACTACGGGGCTGGTGCCGGGCCTGCAGCCGCCCACCCGGTGCTGGCATTCAGTCCGGACATCCATCCGGAGCTGCTGCAGGCCTATCTGGATGAAACCCCGGCCCAGGTGACGGAGCTGGCACAGCTGCTGCGGCAGGTGGCTGCGGGTGAGGCGGATGCTGCCCGGCGCTCCCAGGCGGCGCGTCTGGCGCATACCATCAAGGGGGCCAGCGGAGTGGTCGGGGTGGCGGCCATTGCGGGCTTCACCCACCGGCTGGAGGACGTGCTGGCGTTTCCGCTCAGCCCGGTGCCGGTCGGATTGAGGCCGGTGCTGGAGGCTGCGGCAGACTGTCTGGAGGCCATGTATGAGCATCTGCAGGATGATGGCAGCCTGCCGGCAGAGCAGGCCGGGCTGGATCAGGCACTGCAGGACTGGATCGGGCAGCTGGCCGGTACACGGGAAACAACCGGTGTACCGCCGCTGGCGGATGAGGCGGCATTGCGGGATGTGCTGGCTGCCCTGGGACAGCATGAGGCGGACGGCGGGCCTGAGGCTGAAGGTACAGCGGTACCGGTGCGGCGGCAGGGGCAGGCGGGGCAGATCGGTGATAACAGAATCCAGCGCCTGCTCAACCTGGCCGGGGAGCTGATCACCTCATCAAGCCATTCCGCAGAGCTGCTGCGGCAGGCACGCCAGCTGGGCAAGCAGCTGTATCAGCAGGATGAGCAGGTACGTTCCCGGCTGGAGGAGCTGGAAGGCCAGCTGGCACAGCCGGAGCACCGGCTTTCCTCCGGCAGGATGCATCCGGAGACGGGGCATGATGCGTTGGCGCTGGAAGCCTATAGCGACCTGCAGGGTACGGTGAACCTGCTGGTGGAGACGGTGGCGGACAGTCGCGAGCTGGCCCGCGAGCTGGAGCAGCGGGTCCGGCGTCTGACCGATGAGTTGTATCAGCAGCAGCGCATCCAGCGCCTGCTGGGCGAGGTGGTGCTGTCGGCACGCCTGGCACCGTTCGGGCAGCTGGTTCCGCGTCTGGAGCGCATTGTGCGTGAAACCTGCCGCCGTACCGGCAGGCAGGCCGGTATCGAGGTGCGCGGGCAGGAAGTGCAGGTGGATGGCGACATTCTCAAGGGGCTGTCCGAAGCCTTGCTGCATTTGCTGCGCAATGCGGTGGATCATGGCATTGAAGCACCGGAACACCGCACGGCGCAGGGTAAGCCCGCAGCGGGCCGGATCATTCTGGCAGCAAGCCGGCGCGGCAACTACATCATCCTGCAGCTGGAGGATGACGGTGCCGGCCTGGATGCTGCCGTGATCCGGACACGGGCCGTTGAGCGCGGCCTGCTGGGGGCTGATGAGGTGCTGACTGATGAGGAGGCCCTGCGCCTGTTGCTGTTGCCGGGCTTCAGTACCCGTGAGGCGGTCAGCGACGTGTCCGGGCGGGGGGTCGGGCTGGATGTGGTGCGGGTGGCGGTGGAAAACCTGCGCGGGACGCTGGAACTGTCCGGTACACCGGGGCAGGGCAGCCGTTTCCGGATCATGGTGCCCCAGACCCTGATTGCCACGCATGCGCTGGTGGTGGCGGTGGGTGGCCACCTGCTGGCCATTCCGGCGGATGCCGTGGAGCAGCTGCTGTTTGTGACCCCCGAGCAGTGCCATCAGGATGAAGACGGACAATGGCATATCGATAGTGGTCGTTACCAGTTGCCCGTGACGGCGCTGGGCGGCCTGCTGGGGTGGCCGGGAGCCGCGTTCAGTCAGCATCAGGCACAGACACTGGTGATCTGTCGCAGCGAAAATCAGGTTTACGCACTACAGGTGGATGAGGTACTGCCTTCACGTGACATTGTGCTCAAGACACTGGCACCCTGGCTCTCCCAGGTGCCGAACATTCAGGGAGCCTGCATTCTGGCTGACGGTACCGTGGCGGTGGTACTGGACATGAGCCGTCTGCTGTATGAATTTGAGCATGGGGGGCTGGGTGACAGGTTGCAGGCATCAGCAGCAGTGATGCCGGCGCGTGTGCCTGCCCTTGCCACCCTGCTGGTGGTGGATGATTCCCTCAGCAACCGCAAGTCCATGCAGCTGATGCTGGAAGGGCTGGGCTACCGGGTTGTGACTGCCGTGGATGGCCTGGATGCCCTGCAGCTGCTGAATGCGCAAGCGGTCGACATGGTGTTGACCGACATGGAAATGCCGCGCATGAACGGGCTGGAGATGACCCAGGCGATCCGTATCTGGCCGGAAAAGCGCCATTTACCGGTGGTCATGATAACATCCCGTGCGACCCGCAAACATCGGGATATGGCGCAGCAGGCCGGCGTGGATGCTTATCTGACCAAGCCGGTACAGCGTGCCGTGCTGGAGCAGCAGTTGCAGAAGTGGTTGGGGACGCAGCTGGCTGTGGCCTGAACAATGGAATGGAACCGGAGGACGCATGTCCCGATCTGAACCGACGATTGGCGTTTGTCTGCATGAGCTGGCGGCACGGGAAGCCGCCGTGGTCCGGCGTGTCATGGCTTTCAGTGCTTCACAGGGGCGGCATTATCAGGAGTGCGGATTGTCACAGGCCAGCCTGCTGGTGGTGAGTGATGACAGGCCGGTGCCGCTGGATGCCCTCAATCCACAGGGGTGCATGATTGTGCGCATTGCCGACCGGGAGTCCGTCGAGCCCTGGGATGTGATGCTGGAGCGGCCCCTGCTGGTGACACGGGTACTGCGCAGCCTGGATGAGGCACGCGCCCTGTTGCAGCAGCTTGTGCCTGCTCCACCTGAAACCCCGTCACCACCGCTGCCGCCTGCCGGTTTGTTTCCTGTTCCGGCTTTTGCGGGAGCAGAAACGCCACCACTGCTGCCCTCCCGGTTGCCGGGAGCACCTGAGCCGGCAGCAGAGCCTGCTGCGGCATCGTTACCAGCCGGTGCCCGTCTGGCCCTGGTGGTGGATGACAGCGCAGCCATCCGCAAGCAGCTGGAGCTGGAACTGCAGCAGGCCGGTATCGAGGCCGAGTTTGCCGAAGATGGTGAGCAGGCACTGGCACTGGCAACGGCGGGTCGCCATGACCTGATTTTTCTGGATATTGTGATGCCGGGGCTGGATGGCTACGAGGTCTGTCGTCGCCTGCGCCGGCGCGAGGGGCTGAAGAAGGTGCCGATCATCATGCTGAGCGCCAGAACTTCACCGCTGGATGAGGTGCAGGGGGTGCTTGCCGGTGCCACGACCTACCTGACCAAGCCGGTACGTTCCGAGCAGCTGCAGAAAACCCTGCAGCGGGTGTCGATGTGGCTGGACAATTTCAAGCGGGCACGCTGACCACCGCTGGTGCTGCAGTTCAGGCAGGGTTTGGACAGCCGGGGCTATAACGGATAGTAAAAAAGCGGGCTGACCCCAACCTAACCCCATCGGGAACCGACATGAAAACAATCGATAATAACAACAAGAAATCCCGGATTTCACACACCCTGCTGTCCACCCTGCTGCTGAGCGGTTTTGCCGTTACGCCGGTGCTGGCCCAAAGTCCGGCCTTCCGGAGCAGTGCCTATCACGCCAGTACCGCCAGTACGGTGCAGCCTGCGGCCTGGACGGGGCCATCCGCTGATGGGGGGCAGGATGTGGCCAGCTGGTACCAGAACCGGAAACAGGCCCGGCAACGCGCCGCCTCATCGGTCTCCGTGCTCCAGACCGAGGCCCGGAATGGCAACCCCGAATCCCAGTACCAGCTGGCATTGCTGTATCACAGCGGACAGGGACTGGCCCGTGACCTGAAGCAGGCGTTGATGTGGTATGCCAGCGCGGCGGAAGCCGGCAACAGCAATGCCCAGTACGCACTGGCGCTGCTGTACCGCAGCGGTGAGGTGCCGCTGGATGTGCAGGTCTCGCTCCAGTGGCAGCAGAGTGCAGCCAGCAGGGGCAATGTCGAGGCCATGTACGGGCTGGGTGTACTGTATGCCAACGGCCAGTATGTGGAACAGGACATGAAACAGTCCCGGTTCTGGCTGGTGGAAGCGGCACGCCGTGGCCACGAGGGGGCCGGGCTGGTACTGGCCGGCATGGCACCGGACAGCACCGGTGCCGCTGGTGCACGCGGATTGCCGGGGGCGGAAATGGGGAGTGCCGCTGAGGTGCTGACCCGGACTGCCGGGACGGATACGGACACGGTGGCGGCGGTTGAGCATCATGAATCAAGCGTCAATCTGGACGGACGCAGCCCGGAAGAGGTCCGGCAGCTGGCATTCCGGGGCGATGCGGCGGCCCAGATGATGCTCGGGGCCATGTATGAGGATGGTGCTTATGGCATGGCTCAGGATGCCGGCAAGGCGCTGGAATGGTACCTGAAGTCCGCACGTCAGGGTTTTATCCGGGCGCAGCACAATCTGGCCCTGCTGTATGAGGACGGGCGTGGTGTGGAGCAGGATTTCCGCCAGGCCGCCATCTGGTACAAAAAGGCGGCGGATGCCGGCTTTTCGGAGGCCCAGAACAATCTGGCGGTGCTTTACATTCTGGGGCGTGGCGTGGAGCAGGATGCCGGCAGGGCTGAGCTGCTGCTGCAGCAGGCGGTGGCGCAGGGCAACGAGAACGCCGTGCGCAACCTGACCCTGCTGCACGGGCAGGGCTGATCCGGCTTCAGCCTTGTTTTGAACCACCATGGCAGGCTGGTGAGTCCGCCACCCTGCCGTCCCGCGCCGTATACTCTTCCGGTGTCAGCGTGTGCAGTGCCAGGGCATGAATGCGTCCTGACAGTTCTTCAGCCAGTACCTGATTCACCCGGCGGTGGCGGGCGACCAGCTTCAGCCCGCTGAATTCGGGGCTGACCACCGTGACCTTAAAATGGGATTCAGAGCCGGGCGGGACGCTGTGCATGTGGCTTTCATTCACGACTTCAAGCACAGCCGGAGTCAGGGCCTGCTGCAGTTTGGTTTCGATCTGTTGCTGAACGGTCATAGCGTTTCCCCGGTTGCGGTCATTGTGGTTGCCATGGTTAACTTGAAACTGGTTACGAGTGCGTATATTTTCAGAAAAAATCCGGTATCACGATGGCAAGCATGAATCAAAAACAAAATTTTGACAAATTGACCCAGTTTCTGGAACGGAAGATCGTGGGTCAGAAGGGCCTGATCAACCGCCTGCTGATCGCCTTGCTGGCGGACGGGCATCTGCTGGTGGAGGGCGCGCCTGGCTTGGCCAAGACCCGTGCCATTCACATGCTGGGCCAGGGCATTGAAGGGGATTTTCACCGCGTCCAGTTCACCCCCGATCTGCTGCCGGCAGACATTACCGGTACCGAGGTCTTTCATCCCAGTGATGCCAGCTTCCGGTTCCAGAAAGGGCCGCTGTTTCACAACCTGATTCTGGCAGACGAGATCAACCGTGCGCCGGCCAAGGTGCAGTCCGCCTTGCTGGAAGCCATGGCCGAGCGCCAGATCACCGTGGCCGGCACCACCTGGACGCTGCCCGACCCCTTTCTGGTCATGGCCACCCAGAATCCGATCGAGCAGGAGGGCACCTATCACCTGCCCGAGGCCCAGCTGGATCGTTTTCTGATGCATGTGGTTGTCGGTTATCCGAGTGCCGAGGAGGAGCGTCTGATCCTGCTGCTGGGGCGCAAGGAAGCCATGCAGGAAGTCACGCGTGACCGGCCTCCGGAGCAGCCGGTGGTCAGCAGCGAACAGATTCGTGCCGCCCGGCGCGAGGTGCTGGAAGTCTACATGGCCGAAAACGTGGAAAAATACCTGCTGCAGCTGATCATGGCCACGCGCCAGCCCGAGCGCTACGGCGGGGCGCTGGCCGGCAGCATTGCCTACGGGGCCAGCCCGCGTGCCACCCTGGCACTGGATCGCTGTGCGCGTGCCCACGCCTGGCTGGCCGGGCATGATTATGTCAGTCCGGAAGATGTGCAGAATGTGGCTCATGACGTGCTGCGGCACCGTTTGCTGCTGACTTTCGAGGCCGAGGCGGATGGCATGACCTCCACCCATGTCATCAATGAACTGCTGTCGCTGGTGGCTGTTCCCTGATGCCGGGCCGGGATGGTGAGGGGCTGGTGTTCAGTACGCTGCAGTCATTGCTGCGTCTGCAGCCCCAGGTCGAGATTCTGAGCCTGATCCGGCGGCATCATGCGCGGGCACGCAATGTCGGCCTGCACCGTTCGGTGTTCAAGGGACGCGGCATGGATTTCGCCGAGTCACGCCTGTACCAGCCCGGTGATGACATCCGCACCATTGACTGGCGCGTGACGGCCCGTACCGGGCGTGTGCATACCAAGGTGTTTCAGGAGGAACGCGAACGCCCGGTCCTGATCTGGCTGGACCTGCGCCCGTCCATGTTCTTTGCCACTCGTGGCCGTTTCAAGAGCGTGCTGGCCAGTGAGGTTGCCGGCCTGCTGGTCTGGAAAACCATTGCCGAGGGGGATCGGGCCGGCGGTGTGGTGCAGTCCGATACGGGCTATGCCGAGTTCAAACCGGCCCGCAGCCGGGGGGCGGCACTGAATTTCATGCGTCAGATGGCCCAGTTCACCCGTCAGGAGGGTGCTGGAAACCGGGAGCAGGTATCACTGGAAGGCAGCTGGCAGCGACTGCGCCGGGTGACGGAGCAGGGGGCGGAGGTGTTCGTGATCAGCGATTTCCGTGAGGCCGGGACCCAGGCCCTGCAGCAGCTGGCGCGTATCAACCGTCAGGCACCCGTGACCCTGATTGCCATTCGGGATCCTTTCGAGCGTGAGGTACCGGAGCAGGGCAGTTACCGTTTTACCGACGGTGGCCGGAGCCTGTGGGTCAATCTGGGATTGAAAGTCTGGCGTGAACGCTATCTGGAGCGTGGACGCCGGGCCAGTGCCAGCCTGCAGGAGTTTGCCCGCAAGCACCGCATGACCCTGGTGCAGCTGTCGACGGCGGATGAGGATCTGATCCGGTTGCAGAAGCTGGCGGGAGGCATCCGATGAATCCGGATCTGCCCCTGCGCGATATTCACTTGCCGGGCGGGATCAGCCTCTGGCCACCCGCACCGGGCTGGTGGCTGCTGGCTGCCCTGGTCCTGCTGCTGGTATTCTGGCTGCTGCACCTGGCATGGCGCTGGTGGCAGCGGCGCAGGGCACGCAAGGCCCTGCTGCAGCCGGCCCTGCAGGAGCTGGAGCGGCTTGAGGCGTTGTACCGGGATGATCCGCAGACCCTGCTGCGTGAACTGTCGGGCCTGATGCGCCGGATTGCCATCACTTTCGAGGGGCGGCGCGTGACGGCCGGTCTGACCGGTGCACGCTGGCTGGCGTTTCTGAACCGCCAGTCCGGTGAGCCGCTGTTCAGTGAAAAATTTGCCCATACCCTGACCGTGGCTCCCTATCAACAGCAGAGTGAGGCCGATGTCAGCGCGCTGGCGGGTGAAATCCGGCGCTGGATCAGGCAACAGGAGACAGGTCATGTATGAATTCAGCTGGTGGTGGATGTTTTTCCTGCTGCCCCTGCCCTGGCTGGTGCGCTGGCTGCTGAAGCCGGCTGAACAGTCGGGTGTGGCCCTGCGGGTACCGTTTCTGCAGGATTTTCTGCAGCAGGGTGTGGTGAAGGGGCAGAGCCTGCTGACACGACTGGCCCTGCTGTGTGCTGCCCTGGCCTGGATTGGCCTGCTGACGGCGGTGGCGCGTCCGGTCTGGGTCGGTGATGCGGTTGCCTTGCCGGCTGCCGGGCGTGACCTGATGCTGGCGGTGGACCTGTCCGGCAGCATGCAGGAGCAGGATTTCCGCATCAACCAGCAGGTGGTTGATCGTCTGGCAGCTACCAAACTGGTGGCCAGCGAGTTCATCAGCCAGCGTACCGGCGACCGGGTCGGGCTGGTGCTGTTCGGGGATCAGGCCTATCTGCAGGCCCCGCTGACCTTTGACCGTGAGACGGTGCGCACGCTGCTGGGCGAATCGGCCATCGGACTGGCCGGTGAGCGTACCGCCATCGGCGATGCCATCGGGCTGGCACTCAAGCGCCTGCAGGACAGTCCGGAGAAAAACCGGGTGCTGATCCTGATGACCGACGGGGCCAATACCGCCGGCAGCGTCAGCCCGCTGGAGGCGGCGGAAATGGCCGCCACGGCAGGGCTGAAGATTTATACCGTGGGGATCGGCTCGGAGAGCCAGAGTACCCGCAATGTGCTCGGTTTCAATCTGGTCAATCCGAATGCCGAACTGGATGAGCGCCTGTTGCGTGCGGTGGCGGACAAAACCGGTGGCCGGTATTTCCGTGCCCGTGATACCGAGGAGTTTCAGCGCATTTATGCCGAGCTGGACCGGCTGGAGCCGGTCGAGGTGGAGGCCGGTGAGTGGCGGCCTCAGCAGGAACTGTTCCGCTGGCCGCTGCTGGCGGCGCTGGGTCTGGGGCTGGGGGCATTTTTGCTGCGGCTGGAGGCTGGCTTGTGATGGCTGATCTGCATTTTCTGTATCCGCACTGGCTGTGGCTGCTGGGACTGATTCCGCTATTGTGGCTGTTTTACTGGTTGCGCGGACATGATGACAGTGGCTGGGAAACGCTGGTCGATCCGGAGCTGGCCCCGTTTGTACTGACCGGGCGGACCCGCAAACGCCGTTTTCCGGCTTTTCTGCTGGTTTCCCTGCTGACCCTGCTGACGGTGCTGGCCATGGCCGGGCCGGCCTGGGAAAAGCGCGAAACCCCCACGTTCCGGCTGCAGCAGTCGGTGGTGGTGGGGCTGGACCTGTCGGCTTCCATGCTGGCACAGGATGTGGCGCCGAACCGCATGGATCAGGCACGCTTCAAGCTGCTGGACCTGCTCAAGCTGCGTCGGGATGGCCAGACCGGGCTGGTGGTGTTTGCCGGTGATGCCTTCGTGGTGTCGCCCCTGACAGACGATACCCGTACCATTGCCGCTCAGGCCCAGAATCTGGGGCCGGACATCATGCCGGTGCAGGGCAGCCGTGCGGACCTGGCCATCGGCAAGGCGGTGGAACTCCTGCAGCAGGCCAGAAGCCCGCAGGGCGGTATCCTGCTGGTCACTGACGGGGCTTCCGATGTCGGGCGGGCGCGGCTGGCGGCAGCGGATGCCCTCAAGGCCGGTTATACGGTGTCGGTGCTGGCGCTGGGGACTGACAGGGGGGCACCGGTACCGCTGGCCAATGGCAGCTTTCTGACCGATGCCGGGGGGAGGACCGTGATGCCGGGGCTGGATGAAGCTGCATTGCGCACCGTTGCCAGTGACGGAGGCGGGTTGTACCGCAAGGCACAGATCGGGGATGCGGATGTACAGCAGCTGGAAGCATTCTGGACCTCGGATATGGAGGGTACCGAACTGGTCAGTGGCCAGGAGCGTCAGTTTGACCAGTGGTTCAACGAAGGTGTGTGGCTGGTACTGGTGCTGGTGCCGTTCATGGCGCTGATGTTCCGGCGTGGCTGGCTGGCAGGTGTGCTGTGCGCGCTGGTGCTGCAGCCCCTGCAGCCGGTGCAGGCCGCTGTCTGGGAGAATCTGTGGCAGACACCGGACCAGCAGGGTATCGCGGCCTTTGAGGCGGGCGATGCTGCCGGGGCGGCGCAGTTGTTCCGTGATCCGGACTGGAAAGCCGCCGCCGCCTACAAGGCCGGTGATTATGCGCGTGCACTTCAGCTGTATGCCGACAGCCGCACGGTGGATGGGGTGTACAACTATGGCAATGCACTGGCACGACTGGGGCGTTATCCGGAAGCCATTGCCGCCTATGAGCAGGTGCTGGCGCAACAGCCGGATCATGAAGATGCGCGTTACAACCTTGAGCTGCTGAAGCAGAAGCAGCAGGAACAGCAACAGCAACAGCAGCAAGCCGGCGGGCAGCAGAATCCCGAGCAGGGCCAGCCTCAGCAACAGGCCGGTGACGGTTCCAGCCGTTCGCAGCCACAGAATAATGCGGCACAACAGCAACAGGATGCACAGCAGCAGGCCGGACAGGACGAGCAGCAGCAACAGGATCAGCAGGCTCAGCAGGGCGAGCAGCAGGAACCGGAGCGTGAAGGCGAGGGGCAGGAGGCCCAGCCGCAGGAGGCTCAGGCCAGTGCCGCTGATCGGGAGCAGCAACAGGCGACCGAGCAGTGGCTGCGGCGTATTCCCGATGATCCGGCGGGCCTGTGGCGGCGCAAGTTCTATTACCAGTATCAGCAGCGTGCGCGGCAGCAGACAGGAGAGGGGTGGTGAAACAGGTCATTCTCCGGGGCTGGCTGCTGGTCTGCCTGCTGCTGCAGGTCACGCTGGTGTCGGCTGCCGTATCCGTTACGCCGGACCGCAATCCGGTCGGGCTGGGTGAGGAGTTCGAGCTGGAATTTGTGGCCACGGGCGGCAATCCCGGCAACCCGGATTTTTCGCCCCTGAACCAGGATTTTCAGGTGGTCGGCACTTCCACCAGTCAGAACTTTTCCATGGTGAACGGGAGTTTCAGTCAGCAGGTGGTATGGAAGGTACGCCTGTTTGCCAACCGCACCGGCAAGCTCAGCATTCCTTCCCTGGGCTTCGGTACCGACCGCAGCCCTTCCATCGACATCATGGTCATGGATCAGGTGCCGGGCGGGAGCGCCAGCAACCTGGTCGGCAAAGATGATGTCATGGTCGAGCTGGAGCCGGAAACGGCCACGCCTTACGTGCAGCAGCAGGTCGTCGTGGTTCAGCGCCTGTTGCATGCCATTCCGCTGCAGCGCAACCGTGCCAGCATGACGCATCCGGAAATTGCCGGCGGCAAGGGCGTGATGCAGCAGCTGGGCGGAGTGAAACAGTATGTCACCGAGCGCAAGGGACGGCGTTACAATGTGATCGAGCGCCGTTATGCCGTGTTTCCGCAGGCCAGTGGTGAGCTGGTGCTGGGCAAGACCATTTTTGAAGGTGTGCTGGATCAGGGCGGGCCACGCAGTTTTGATCCGTTTGATTTCTCCGGCGGCGGCAAGCTGGTCCGGCGTCTGTCCGATCCCCTGACCCTGCAGGTTCAGCCGCAGCCTTCGAGTGTGGGCGGCAGCTGGCTGCCGGCGCGCAAGCTGACTTTGAATGCCTACTGGGACCGGCCGCTGGACCAGCTCAAGGCCGGCGAGCCGGTGACGCTCACGCTGGCCATCATTGCCGAAGGGCTGCTGGCGGAACAGTTGCCGCTGCTTGAGGTCAGGGTGCCGGATGGCATCAAGTCCTATGCCAACCAGCCGGAGTTCCGCAATGATGCCAATGACAGCACCATGATCGGCATCCGCCAGGAAAAATGGGTGCTGGTACCGTCCGGAGGCGGGAAATTCGAGCTTCCGGCACTGGAGTTGCCGTGGTGGAATGTGGCGAGCGGCAGCATGGAGCAGGCACAGCTGAAGGCGGAGCAGCTCGTGGTGACGGGTGAACCACTGGCACCGCCAGCTGCAGCAGTACCCGATCCGGCTGCCGGCACGCCGCAGGCTCAGGGTGCCGGACAGACGCCGCAGCCCACCGGGCCGGCCCTGTCGGTGGCTGCTGATCCGGTTCCGCTGGCTGGCCAGGGGGCCATGAGCTGGCTGTTGTGGGTTGGTGCCGTGTTTGTCCTGGTTGTACTGGCGGGCCTGCTCCGGGGTCTGTACCGGCGGCACCGGTCAGGAGCCGGGACGCAGCGGGGTTCCGGATACCGGGAGGCGGCTTTGGTGCGCCTGAAAAAAGCCTGTCAGATCAATGATGCTGTGGCAGCCCAGGGGGCGCTGCGCGACTGGATGCGTGAGGAGCCGGGCCTGCTGCCGGCCACCATGGCGCATCTGCGGACCCGGGCCGACCCGGCGCTGCGTCAGGCGCTGGATCAGCTCAACGCCGCGTTGTATGCCGGAGAGCGTGAACCATGGCGGGGGGCCGGGTTGTGGCAGGCGATACAGGCTTTCCGTCCGCAGATGCCGGAACACCGACCCGGCTCTGGTTCCGCAGCCCGTGGTCTGGCAACGTTGTATCCGGAGTAGGTCGGCATCGCAGGCTCTCAGAAAATATCCATGCGCTGCATCAGTGCCCGGTTCTGCAGGTAAAGCGCCTGGAAAATGCGGTGGTGGCGCTGGTACATGCGTGCAAGCTCCGGACGCGGAACAATCACTTCCCGTACCGGATTGATGTGTTCCACATCGGCCAGCTTCAGGTTGCCGACCTGGATGGCGGCCAGCAGGGCATTGCCCAGTTCGGCACCGAAAGGGTTCTCGCGCACGCTCTGGTGCAGGCCGGCGATGTCGCTGGTAGCCTGCAGCCAGCTGCGATTGTGGATGCCCAGGCCATCGGCATAAATCATTTGTGTGGCCTCGGCCTGCTGGAGTGCGCGGATGTTGGCGGTCATGGTATGGCTGACACCTTCCAGCAGGGAGCGGAAAATATCAGACCGGCTGTGGGAGAGCTTGAGCCCGAACAGCAGGGCTTTGGCCTGGGGATCATGGACCGGTGTGCGTGAGCCCTGAAACCAGGGCAGGGTGATGAGCTCATCGGCACCGGCCGGGCTGTGTCCGGCTTCGTATGACATGTCTTCAAAGGCGTGGTGCTCGTTCGGCTGGCCGTGCCGCAGGCCGCGAAAGCTTTGCAGCAGCTCGCCCATCAGGCATCTGCTGTCGGGAAACAGGTAGGGCAGGTTCCAGAGCCCGGTGTCGGTATGGTATTGCCTGCCCGGCTGGATCAGGCTGACTTCGGTGCCGTAATGAATGGTCATGTTGCCGGGCTGGGTGGCACCATTGTGAAGGGTTTCGGCCAGGCGGGCGCTGCTGCCGGTCAGTACCGGTGTCCCTGTGCTCAGTCCGGTCTGCCGGGCGGCCTCCCGGCCGAGTGCGCCGGCCATGTCAGTGGCCCAGTGCAGCTGCGGCATCCACTCAAGGGCGCCGGCACTGGCCAGCATGTCCCGTGCCCAGCTCATGGAGGCCGTTTCGAATGTGCCGCTCAGGGCCGCAGTGTGGTAGTCCGTGACAAAATGGCCGGTCAGGCGTTGCAGCAGGTAGCTGTTGCCTATGGCCAAATGGTGTGTCTGTGCTCCCAGCTGCGGATGCTGGCGCAGCAGGGTATGCAGGAGTGGCAGCAGGGCACTGGCGTGCAGTGGCAGACGGCTGCGGTGCTGGAGATGCGAGTCCGGCCATTGCCGGCGCAGTGCGGCCAGTCCGGATTCGGCCCGGCTGTCGAGCTGGCCCAGAATGGCCGGATGCAGTGGCTCGAAATGCCGGTCCAGCAGCAACAGGGTTTTTTCCGGCAGGCTGGTGCAGAGGGCATCAATGGTTTCCGGCCTGATCCGGCTTTGTTCCAGGAGCTGGCGGATGACACGCACAAGGCCCGGCCACCAGTCTTCCTGGGCGACATGTTCAGCCAGGCCGGCTGCCGGCTGCCGGATTTCATGAGGGAGCCGGGCGGAAGTGATGACTTTCCCGTGCCGGTCCAGCAGGAGACCCCGGACGGAGAAGTTGCCGACATCAATGCCAATGACATGGCTCATGGTAGGTTTACCTTTTTGTCTTTCTTGTTGAAACAGCTGGTTCCGCCAGGGGAGTGAACAGCCTGTTGGCCGGGATCAGCGGAACGGATTTATTAATTTCTATTAATTAATATCAATTATTTTTATTAATATTGGCATCCTGCCTGCAAATTTCGTCCGGCATAAGCAATCCGGGCGTTTTTCGGTAATAAGGGGGGCGGTCTGCAACGTTAACTCCGGCTGGACGGGGCTGTATGAGGTAAGGCCCTGTGGGCCCTGAAGGCGTAATGGCCGGTAATCAGGGGCGCAGCCCCTTCATTTTTGCCGTACACTACTGTAAGGTCCGGGTGCATGTGAGTCCGGAGTGGTCCGTGTCAGACTGCTTTGTTTCTGTCCGGTGCGGGACAGAAAGACTGGACAAGGGATTGGTCTTTTTCGGGTGGCTGGGCTATAGTTCACCCCGACCATTAACTGGTCAGGCTGGCATCCTCACCGCTGTGCAGTTTATTGAGCATTGAGTAATGGCATTGCTCCGATGGCAATGCTTGGGATTAGGAGTTGGCATGCTGGAAACCTATTTGCCCATTCTGGTCTTTCTGGCGGTCAGTGGCGCACTGGCCGGTGTGTTGCTGGGGCTGGGGTTGCTGATGGGGCCTCGCCGCCCGGATGCAGCAAAAGACGCGCCGTTTGAGTGTGGATTCGAGGCCTTCGAGGATGCACGCATGAAGTTTGACGTGCGTTATTATCTGGTCGCCATCCTGTTCATCATCTTTGATCTTGAAATTGCTTTCCTGTTTCCCTGGGCCGTGGTGCTGGACAAAATCGGTACCGAGGGACTGGTGGCCATGGCTATCTTTCTCGGTATCCTGATCATCGGTTTCGTGTATGAATGGAAAAAGGGGGCGCTGGAATGGGAATAGAAGGCGTACTGGAAAAGGGCTTTGTCACCACCAGCGCTGACAAGCTGATCAACTGGGCGCGTACCGGCTCCATGTGGCCTGTGACCTTCGGGCTGGCCTGCTGCGCGGTGGAGATGATGCATGCGGGTGCTTCGCGTTATGACCTGGACCGTTTCGGTATCGTGTTCCGGCCCAGCCCGCGCCAGTCGGATGTGATGATCGTGGCCGGTACCCTGACCAACAAGATGGCTCCGGCCCTGCGCAGGGTTTATGACCAGATGGCCGAACCGCGCTGGGTGATTTCCATGGGGTCCTGCGCCAATGGCGGCGGGTATTATCATTATTCCTACGCGGTGGTGCGCGGTTGTGACCGCATTGTGCCGGTGGACATTTATGTCCCTGGCTGCCCACCCACCGCTGAAGCCCTGCTGTACGGGATCATCCAGCTGCAGAACAAGATTCGCCGCACCAATACCATAGCCAGATAAATCATGGATAACCGACTGGAAAGCCTGAAAACCTATCTTCAGGAGCAACTCAAGGGCTACAAGCCGTTTACGGTCACGCTGGCTTATGACGAGCTGACGCTGGAAGTGGATTCGGATGACTGGCTGGAAGTAGCCAGCTTTCTGTGTCAGGACAGCGTGCTGGCATTCCAGCAGCTGAGCGACCTGTGCGGTGTGGATTATCTGGCCTGGGGCAGGAGTGAGTGGGATGCCGGGGATGCCAGCTCCGAGGGTTTCAGCCGGGCGGTATCCGGGCGTCCCGATCCGTCTGATCCGTTTGATTTCGATGCTGTCGAGGGGGAGAGTGCCGCTGATGCCGTCCCCCCCGGGCAGCGGTTTGCCGTGGTGGCGCATCTGTTGTCCTGCCGGCACAATCGGCGCATGCGCCTGAAGACCTTCTGTAAGGACAATCATTTTCCACTGGTCCCGAGTCTGGTCGGCATCTGGGCATCTGCCAACTGGTATGAGCGTGAGGCCTTTGACCTGTTTGGCATCCTGTTCACCAACCATCCCGATCTGCGCCGCCTGCTGACGGATTATGGTTTCATCGGCCACCCGTTCCGCAAGGACTTCCCCCTCTCGGGGCAGGTCGAGGTCCGCTATGATCCGGAGCAGAAGCGGGTCGTGTACGAACCGGTGTCGATCGAGCCCCGCACCCTGGTGCCACGGGTGGTGCGCGGCAGTGCCGATACTGCGGCGGGAGGGCAGGACAATGGCTGAAATCCGTAACTTCACCCTCAATTTCGGCCCGGCCCATCCGGCAGCCCACGGCGTGTTGCGGCTGGTGCTGGAGATGGACGGCGAGGTCATTGTGCGTGCCGATCCGCATGTCGGGCTGCTGCACCGGGGTACGGAAAAGCTGGCGGAAAGCAAACCCTATAACCAGAGTATCGGGTATATGGACCGGCTGGATTATGTGTCCATGATGTGCAACGAGCATGGTTATGTGCTGGCCATTGAAAAGCTGCTCGGGGTGGAGCCACCATTGCGGGCACAGTATATCCGGGTCATGTTCGACGAAGTCACCCGCATCCTCAATCACCTGATGTGGATCGGTGCGCACGGGTTGGATGTCGGGGCGATGACCATGTTTCTGTACGCCTTCCGCGAGCGTGAGGACCTGATTGATGCCTATGAGGCGGTTTCGGGTTCGCGCATGCATGCCACCTATTATCGCCCTGGTGGCGTCGGACGTGATCTGCCGGACAGCATGCCGAAGTACGAGGTTTCGCGCTGGCGCAATGAGAAAGATGTCAGGCGTCTCAACAGCAATCGCGAGGGCAGCCTGCTGGATTTTCTGGAAGACTTCACCCGCCGTTTTCCTGCCTGTGTCGATGAATATGAAACCCTGCTGACGGACAATCGTATCTGGAAACAGCGCCTGGTCGGCATCGGGGTGGTTGCGCCGGAGCGGGCGCTGCAGCTGGGGCTTTCCGGGCCGATGCTGCGCGGTTCCGGGGTCGAATGGGATCTGCGTAAGAAACAGCCTTACGAAGTCTATGACCGGCTGGATTTTGCCATTCCGGTCGGGGTGAACGGTGACAGTTATGACCGTTACCTGGTGCGCATGGAGGAAATGCGCCAGTCCAATGATATCATCCGCCAGTGTATTGAGTGGCTGCGGGCCAATCCGGGGCCGGTGATGCTGGAAGGGCATAAAATCACGCCACCGCACCGGGTGGACATGAAGCAGGACATGGAGGCACTGATCCAGCACTTCAAGCTCATGACCGAGGGTTACAGCCTGCCGGTGGGTGAGGTTTATGCCGCGATTGAACACCCCAAGGGTGAGTTTGGCTGCTATCTGGTGTCGGATGGGGCCAACAAGCCTTACCGGCTCAAGATTCGTGCCCCCGGTTTTGCCCATCTGTCAGCCATGGATGAGATGGTGCGTGGACACATGCTGGCGGATGTGGTCACGGTGATCGGTACCCAGGATATTGTGTTCGGGGAGGTGGACAGGTAATGGTGGAAGCACAGAGCAACAAAGACAGGGCTGTCCTGAGTGCCCATGAGGTGGCCGAAATTGAAAAATGGCTGGCCCGTTATCCGGAAGACCAGCGCCAGTCGGCGTTGCTGGGGGCCCTGCGTGCGGTGATGCATGAGGATCATTACCTGTCAGAAGCCAAAATGGATGCGGTGGCCGCCTACCTGGGCATACCGCCGATTGCGGTGTATGAGGTCGCAAGCTTTTATTCCATGTTCGAGCTGGATGAGGGGGCCGCTGCGAAATACAGCATTTCCGTCTGCACCAATATTTCCTGCATGCTGCGTGGTGGTGAAGCGATCCTGGCCCATGTTGAAAAGAAACTGGGAATCCGGCTCGGGGAGCGCACACCGGACCGGCGCTTTTTCCTCAAGCGCGAGGAGGAGTGTCTGGCAGCCTGCTGCAATGCGCCCATGATGCAGATCAATCATGTCTACCATACTGACCTGACGCCACAGCGGGTGGATCAGATTCTGGATGGACTGGAGTAGCCCATGACCAATCAGGTTTGTTTTGTGACACGCCAGTTTGGTGACAGCGCCCACACGCTGGAGAGTTATCTGAAGGTCGGGGGGTATGAGGCCTGGAGGCAGATTCTCAAGGAGCAGACTCCCCGTGAACAGGTCATTGAGGAGATCAAGGCTTCCGGCCTGCGCGGACGGGGTGGTGCGGGATTCCCGACCGGGCTGAAGTGGAGCTTCATGCCGCACAAAATGCCGGGGCAGAAGTACCTGGTGTGCAATTCCGATGAGTCCGAGCCCGGTACCTGCAAGGACCGCGACATTCTGCGTTTCAATCCACATGCGCTGGTTGAAGGCATGGCGATTGCTGCTTATGCCATCGGGGCCACGGTAGGGTACAACTACATGCGTGGCGAATTCATGGATGAGCCGTTTCTGCGTTTTGAGCAGGCGGTGCGTGAAGCCGGTGAGCAGGGACTGCTGGGACAGAATATTCAGGGCACCGGCATTGATTTCGAGCTGCATGGCAGTCTGGGGGCCGGGGCCTACATCTGTGGCGAGGAAACCGCGCTGCTGGAGTCGCTGGAGGGCAAGAAGGGCCAACCGCGCTTCAAGCCACCGTTTCCTGCCGGTTTCGGGCTTTACGGGCGTCCGACCACCATCAACAATACCGAGTCGCTGGCCTCCATTCCGGCCATTCTGCGCAATGGCGCCCGCTGGTTTGCCGATCTGGGGGTGGAAAAGTCCGGCGGAGAAAAGCTGTTTTCCGTCTCCGGCCATGTGGCCAGTCCGGGCAATTTCGAGGTGTCCATGGGCATGCCGTTCCGGGAGTTGCTGGCGCTGGCCGGCGGGGTCTGGAAAGGGCGGCAGCTCAAGGCGGTGATTCCGGGCGGTTCCTCGGTCCCGGTGGTGCCGGCGGAGGTGATGATGGGCCTGAACATGGATTATGAGTCGATCCAGAAGGGTGGCTCCATGCTGGGGTCCGGCGCCGTGATCGTGATGGACGAGTACACGGACATGGTGAAGGCACTGCAGCGCATATCACGGTTTTATTTTTCCGAATCCTGTGGTCAGTGTACACCCTGTCGCGAAGGTACCGGCTGGCTGTACCGGCTGCTGACCCGGATTGTCGAGGGCAGGGGGCGTATGGAGGACATTGAGCGTCTGGATCAGGTGGCACACAAGATCGAAGGGCGTACCATCTGCGCCCTGGGTGATGCGGCGGCCATGCCGGTATGGAGCTTTGTGCGTTATTTTCGGCCCGAATTCGAGCATTATGTGCGCCATGGCCACAGCATGGTGGCCGAACCTGAGCAGGAGGCGGCATGAACGGGGAAAAAGTTACCATTGAGGTGGATGGCCGCCAGCTGGAGGCCCCCAGAGGCAGCATGCTGATTGAAGTCATGGATGAGGCCGGCGTCCAGGTTCCCCGTTTCTGTTATCACAAAAAGCTGTCGGTGGCCGCCAACTGCCGCATGTGTCTGGTGGATGTGGAGCGTGCCCCCAAACCCTTGCCGGCCTGTGCCACACCGGTTACGGATGGGATGAAGGTCTTCACCCGTTCTGAGCGTGCCCAGGCTGCCCAGCGTGATGTCATGGCGTTTCTGCTCATCAACCATCCGCTGGATTGCCCGATCTGTGATCAGGGCGGGGAATGTGAACTGCAGGACAATTCGGTCGGCTTCGGTGGCAGCCGCTCGGAATATGCCGAAATCAAGCGTGTGGTGGTGGACAAGGACATCGGGCCGCTGATTGAAACCGAAATGACACGTTGCATCCAGTGCACCCGTTGCGTGCGCTTCGGTGAGGAAATCGCCGGTATGCGTGAGCTGGGTGCCATCGGGCGTGGCGAAAACATGGAAATCGGCACCTATGTAGCCAGGACCGTGGTTTCCGAACTCTCCGGCAATGTCATTGATCTGTGCCCGGTCGGGGCGCTGACTGCCAAACCTTCACGCTACAAGGCCCGAGCCTGGGAGATGTTCGCCCATGACAGCATTGCGCCTCATGATTCGGTCGGCTCCCATATCGCGGTACACACCTTCGACGGCAAGGTGATCCGGGTGGTGCCGCGCAGCAATGAAGCGGTGAACGAATGCTGGATTTCAGACCGGGACCGTTTCAGCTATCAGGGGCTGGCAAGCCCCGAGCGCCTGACGGCCCCCCAGCTGCGTCAGGAGGACGGGAGCTGGCGGGCAGTGGACTGGGAGACAGCGCTGACTGCCGTGGCAGCGGTTCTGCGCCAGACTGATCCGGAGCGGATTGGTGCACTGGCAGCACCGGAGGCCACACTGGAGGAACTTTATCTGTTCCAGAAGCTGATGCGGGGACTGGGCGTGAGCCATATCGATCACCGCCTGCAGCAGCTGGATTTTTCCGATCAGGAGCAGGTTTCCACTGCACCGACTCTGGGCTGCAGCATTCCCGAGCTGGAGCAGCAGCAGGCGGTACTGCTGATCGGGGCCAATTCGCGTCAGGACCAGCCGCTGCTGAATCACCGCCTGCGCAAGGCCAGCCTGAAAGGTGCACGGGTCATGGCCGTGAATCCCTACCGGGTGGCTTATAATTTCGAGGTGCTCCAGTGTGCCGTGGCACCTGCCGACATGGTGACGGAGCTGGCGGCGATTGCACAGGCTGCCAGTGAGGTTTGTGGTCAGCCGTTACCGGATGCGGTGGTGGCACTGTGTGCCGGGCTGACTGTCAGCGAGGCGGCGCGGCAGATGGCCCGGTCCCTGTGTGAGGCGGAAAAGGCCATGGTGCTGATGGGCAATCTGGCCATGCAGCATGCGGATATGGCGGACCTGCGAGCGCTGTCATCCGTGATAGCCACCCTGACCGGTGGGACCTGCGGCTATCTGCCGGCCAGTGCCAACAGCGTAGGTGCCTGGCTGGCCGGCGTGTTGCCGCATCGGGCTGCCGCCGGTCAGGCGGCAGCCATGAAAGGCCGGGATGCCGTGGCCATGCTGCAGGAGGCCTTGCCGGTCTATGTGCTGCTGCATGCCGAAGCGGAAGATTTCAATAATCCGCTGCTGGCCGGACAGGCTTTTGCTGCAGCCGAGCAGGTGATTGCGATCACACCGTTTGCCGGTGCCGGTCTGCGTGAACAGGCCAGCATCCTGTTGCCGGCTGGTGCCTTTACCGAAACTTCGGGTACCTTTGTGAACGCCGAAGGCCAGTGGCAGAGCTTTCAGGGGGCGACAGCACCACCGGGCCAGGCGCGTCCGGGCTGGAAAATCCTGCGGGTGCTGGGCAACCGGCTGGAGCTGCCGGAGTTTGATTATGTCAATGCACGCGAAGTGCTGGCCGAACTCAGGCTGGAGCTGCAGGGCACACGCCCGGACAACAGTTACCACATCGGGCGCGAACCGGAGCGTCGTGCACCGGAAGGCAGCTGGCAACGCATCGGCGAAGTGCACATGTATCGCCATGACGGACTGGTGCGCCGTGCACCGGCCTTGCAGGCCCTGGTGCCGCCTGCCGTGGTGCGCATGCATCCGCAGGATATGGCCGGACTGGGCCTTGCGGACGGTGACAGGGTGGAAGTCCGGCAGCAGGCGGTACTGACACTGGTTGTGCGTGCGGATGAAGGCATACCGCGTGCCTGTGTTTATATCATGGGCGGGCTGGATGCCACCCATGCACTCGGGGGGCTGTCGGGGGGGCTGGAGCTGAGCCCGGTCACCGGGGAGGTTGAAGCATGAGCGGGTTGGCCGCCGTATGGCAGCTGGTTCCGGAGGCGCTGCAGACCCTGATCGTGCTGCTGCTCAAGGTGGTTGCGATCCTGATTCCACTGATTCTGGCGGTAGCGTATACCACGCTGGCCGAGCGCAAGGTCATCGGCTACATGCAGGCACGGCTGGGACCCAACCGGGTCGGTCCCAGGGGGGTGTTTCAGCCCTTTGCCGATGTGTTGAAGCTGCTGTTCAAGGAAGTCATCATTCCGGACCGCTCCAACCGTTACCTGTTTCTGCTGGCCCCCATGCTGGCCCTGATCCCGGCGTTTGCCGCCTGGGCGGTGATCCCGTTTTCGGAGAACATGGTGCTGGCGAATATCAATGCCGGGCTGCTGTTCATGATGGCGCTGACGTCCGTCGGGGTCTACGGGGTGATTCTGGCCGGTTGGGGGGCGAACTCCAAATATTCGATGCTCTCGGCCATGCGCATCGGGGCACAGGTGATTTCCTACGAAATTGCCATGGGCTTCGCACTGGTCGGGGTGTTGATGGCCTCCAACAGCCTGAACCTGAATGACATTGTGCGTGCCCAGTCCGGGGGGGTCACCCACTGGTTTGTCTGGCCGCTGTTCGGGCTGTTTGTGGTGTATTTCATCGCCGGTGTGGCGGAGACCAACCGGGCACCGTTTGATGTGGCCGAAGGGGAGTCGGAGATTGTGGCCGGCTTTCATGTTGAATACTCGGGCATGGCGTTTGCGCTGTTCTTTCTGGCCGAATATGCCAACATGATCCTGATTTCGACCCTGACCGCGATCATGTTTCTGGGGGGCTGGCTGTCACCGTTTCAGGGCTGGGAGACCGTGACCGGTATCCCCTATATCGGGGCCGCTTTCGATAATGGCATCCACTGGCTGCTGCTCAAGGCCAGCTTTTTCCTGTTGCTGTACCTGTGGTTCCGGGCCACTTTCCCGCGCTACCGTTATGACCAGATCATGCGGCTGGGCTGGAAGGTGCTGATTCCGGTGACGCTGGTGTGGATTTTTGCCGAAATGCTGGCAGTGGGACTGGGTTGGAAGCCATGGCTGTAAGGAGTGCAAGATGGGCATGAATGTCAGCAGACAGCTGAAGTACTATTTCAAGGCCTTTACCTTGGCTGAATTGCGCAAGGGCATGGCGGTCACCGGACGCTACTTTTTCCGGCGCAAGGTGACGGTGCAGTATCCGGAGCAGAAGACCCCGATTTCTCCGCGTTTTCGGGGGCATCATGCCCTGCGCCGTTATCCGAACGGTGAGGAACGCTGCATTGCCTGCAAGCTGTGCGAGGCGGTCTGCCCGGCCCTGGCGATCAAGATCGAGCTGCAGGAGCGGCCCGATGGTACCCGGCGCACCACACGCTATGACATCGACATGTTCAAGTGCATTTATTGCGGCTTCTGTGAGGAGGCCTGCCCGGTGGACGCTATTGTGGAGACGGATATTTTCGAGTACCACTTTGAAAATCGCGGGGAAAACATCATGACCAAGGACAGGCTGCTGACCATGGGGGATCGCTACGAGGCCCGCATTGAGCGTATGAAAGCGGCTGATGCACCTTATCGCTGAGCGGGGAGTTTCATGAGTTTCGAGCAAGTGCTTTTCTACCTGTTTTCTGCCGTGCTGCTGGCGGCAGCGGCGGGTATGGTGACGGTGCGCAATCCGGTGTTTGCCGCCTTGTTGCTGATCCTGTGCTTTTTCACCAGTGCTGCCCTGTGGATCCTGCTGCAGGCCGAATTCCTCGGCATTGTGCTGGTGCTGGTGTATGTGGGCGCGGTGATGGTGCTGTTCCTGTTTGTGATCATGATGATCGACATTAATCAGGCCGAGCTGCGTGAAGGTTTTGTGCGTTATCTCCCGGTCGGCCTGTTTGTGGCGGTGGCGGTGGCCATGGAAATGATTCTGGTGCTGCAGTCCGCCGGCTTCGGGCGCAGCGACCGCTATCAGGGTGTACAGCATCTGCCGGGTTACAGCAACACCGAGGCCTTGGGCGAGCTGCTGTATTCGGATTACCTGTATCCGCTGGAGATTGCTGCCGTGATCCTGCTGGTGGCCATTGTGACGGCCATTGTGCTGACCCTGCGCCGACGGCCCGATGCCCGCTCCCAGAATGTCAGCCAGCAGGTACGGGTGGAGCGCAGTGAACGGGTACGGCTGGTCCGGATGGTGGCCGAGAAACGCCAGGAAAGGAAAACCTCATGATAACCGTGACCCATTATCTGGTCGTGGCGGCCATTCTGTTTGCCATCAGTGTGGCGGGTATGTTCCTGAATCGCAAGAACATGCTGCTGCTGCTGATGTGTATTGAACTTATGCTGCTGGCCGTGAACCTGAATTTTGTTGCCTTCTCGCAATACCTGAATGACATGGGTGGACAGATATTCGTGTTTTTCATCCTGACAGTGGCTGCTGCAGAGGCCGCGATCGGACTTGCCATTCTGGTTACGCTGTTCCGTAATCGCAAAACCATCAATGTCCAGAATCTGGACAGCCTCAAGGGGTGAGCATGGAAACGCTTGCACTGTTGATTCCGCTGCTGCCATTGGTGGCTGCCATCGTTACCGGGCTGTTCGGCAGGCAGGTCGGGCGCAGGGGAGCACACTGGCTGACCACCGGTGCGGTGGGATTGGCTTTCCTGCTGTCGTTGCTGGTATGGCGGCAGGTGTCATTCGGACATGAGCCTTTTGAGCATACGCTTTACCTCTGGTCTGTGGTTGACGGTGTGCGGATGGAAGTCGGCTTTCTGGTCGACAATCTCACGGTCATGATGATGCTGGTGGTGACCTTTGTTTCCCTGATGGTGCATGTCTATACCATCGGCTACATGCATGATGATCCGGGCTACCAGCGCTTTTTCAGCTATATTTCGCTGTTCACCTTTGCCATGCTCATGCTGGTGATGAGCAACAACTTCCTGCAGCTGTTTTTCGGCTGGGAGGCGGTGGGACTGGTGTCCTATCTGCTGATCGGGTTCTGGTTCCGGAAGGACTCCTCCGTCTATGCCAACATGAAAGCCTTCCTGGTCAACCGGGTGGGGGATTTCGGTTTCATTCTCGGTATTGCCACCATCCTGATCTATACCAATTCCTTCAATTACCTGGATGTGTTCCGGCAGTTCCAGGTGGGTAGCAGTCTGCCGTTTGAGCCGGGCCACCTGCCGGGGCTGGAGAATACCGGTGCCCTGAATGTGGCCATGATTCTGCTGTTTGTGGGCGCGATGGGTAAATCGGCCCAGGTGCCGCTGCATGTGTGGTTGCCGGACTCCATGGAAGGCCCGACCCCGATTTCAGCCCTGATCCATGCCGCCACCATGGTAACCGCCGGTATTTTCATGGTGGCACGCATGTCACCGCTGTACGAAATGTCGGAAATGGCGCTCAACCTGATTCTGGTGGTGGGGGCAACGACCGCCTTTTTCATGGGACTGGTCGGGATCGTGCAGAATGACATCAAGCGTGTCGTGGCTTATTCCACCCTGTCCCAGCTGGGTTACATGACGGTCGCCTTGGGGGCTTCTGCGTATTCGGTGGCTGTTTTCCACCTGATGACCCATGCCTTTTTCAAGGCGCTGCTGTTTCTGGCTGCCGGTTCGGTGATCATGGCCATGCATCACGAGCAGGACATCCGCAAGATGGGCGGGCTCAGGCGTTACATGCCGATCACCTACTGGACTGCACTGGCAGGGTCGCTGGCCCTGATCGGCTTCCCCGGCTTTTCCGGGTTTTTCTCCAAGGACCTGATCATCGAAGCCGTGCATGAATCCGGGCTGGTGGCTGCCGGTTATGCCTATGTACTGCTGCTGCTCGGGGTGTTTGTGACGGCCTTCTATACGTTCCGCATGTTTTTCCTGGTGTTCCACGGTACGGAGCGCATGGATGACCATACCCTGAGTCATCTGCACGAATCGCCCCGAGTGGTCACCCTTCCGCTGATCCTGCTGGCCATTCCTGCCGTACTGGCGGGGTATCTGGTCGGCCCGATGGTCTACGGCGACTTTTTCCGTCAGTTGCTGCCTTCGGATATGGCCAGTGTCAGTTCCATCATGGTCCATGCCAACCACCAGACACTGGCCACCGAGGATTTTCACGGTGCTTTCAGTTTGATGCTGCATGGGCTGATGGCCCCGGCGTTCTGGCTGGCCATGGCCGGTGTGGGGGCCGCCTGGTATATCTACCTGCGTGACGACTCCTGGGCCGAGCGTCTGCGGACGCGCTTCAGCTGGCTGTACCGGCTGCTGGAAAATAAATACTACCTGGATGATTTTAACCAGAAGGTGTTTGCCAACGGTGCCCTGTACCTGGGTAACAGTTTTCTGACCCTGATCGAGCGGTTGGTGATTGATGGCCTGATCGTGAACGGCCTGGGGCGGGTGGTACGCTGGCTGGCGGGCTGGTTCCGGCGTTTTCAGACCGGTTATCTGTACCAGTATGCCTTTACCATGGTGCTCGGCATGGCCCTGTTGCTGGGCTGGCTCCTGTTTGCCGTGTCCGCCTGAACCCCTGTGTCCGGATAGTGATGAAGGAAAGATGTATTTATGCTTGATTGGTCCATCCTGAGCTTCCTGATCTGGCTCCCCATCCTGGGTGGGGCCGGGGTTCTGCTGGCGGGAGAGCGCAACGTTACCAGACAGTTGGCGCTGGCTGTCACCGTGCTGACCTTTCTGGTGAGCCTGCTGTTGTACACCCATTACGATCTGGCGCGTCCGGGTCTGCAGTTCGGGGAGCAGCTGGCCTGGATTGATGCTTTCGGCATCCGTATCAACTACGCGCTGGCAGCAGACGGAATTGCCATTCCCCTGATCATTCTCAACTGTTTCATCACCATTCTGGTTATCATCGCCGGCTGGGAGGTGATCCAGTACCGTCCGGCGCAGTACATGGCGGCTTTCCTGATCATGGAGGGGCTGGTGAATGGCGTGTTTGCGGCTCAGGATGCCATCCTGTTCTACATCTTCTTTGAAGGCATGCTGATCCCGATGTTCCTGATCATCGGCATCTGGGGCGGGCCGAACCGGGTTTATGCCACCATCAAGTTTTTCCTGTATACCTTCCTGGGATCGGTGTTTCTGCTGGTCAGCCTGATCTACCTCTACCAGCAGTCCGGCAGCTTTGCCCTGCAGGATCTGTACCGCATGCATGACATTGACATGCATGCGCAGCTGCTGATTTTTTTGTCGTTCCTGTTTGCCTTCGGTGTCAAGATTCCGATGTGGCCGGTACACACCTGGCTGCCGGATGCCCATGTGGAGGCGCCGACCGGTGGTTCGGTGATCCTGGCGGCGATTACCCTCAAGGTAGGTGGCTATGCTTTCCTGCGCTTTCTGCTGCCGATTGTGGGGGACATGGCTGCCGAATATGCCTGGCTCATTGTTCTGCTGTCGCTCTGGACCATTGTCTATATCGGTTTTGTGGCCCTGGTCCAGGCGGACATGAAAAAGCTGATTGCCTACTCATCCATTGCCCATATGGCTTTTGTCACCCTGGGCTTTTTCCTGGTTTTCCTGATTCAGCGCCTGCTGCCCGGTACGGCTTCCAATGGTGCCATCATGGCATTGCAGGGTGGGATGATGCAGATGGTTTCGCACGGTTTTGTGTCCGGGGCCATGTTCCTGTGCATCGGTGTCCTTTATGACCGCATGCATACCCGTGAAATCAGCGCCTATGGCGGGGTGGCCAGTCGCATGCCCTGGTTTGCCGCCTTTTTTGTGCTGTTTTCCATGGCCAATGCCGGTCTGCCGGGGACATCCGGGTTCGTGGGCGAGTTCATGGTGATTCTGGCCAGTGCCAAAGCCAATATCTGGATTGCGGTTGTTGCAGCCCTCACCCTGATTCTGGGGGCGGCCTATTCCCTCTGGCTGGTGCGCCGCCTGCTGTTCGGCGAGGTCAGGACCGATGCCGTCAACCAGCTGCAGGACCTGAACCGGCGCGAATTTCTGGTGCTGTCGCTGCTGGCGGCTGCGGTGCTGTGGCTGGGCATCTGGCCCAGGCCGTTGACCGATCTGATGGAGCCTTCGCTGCACCAGCTCATGGAGCAGGTGATGCTGACAGACGTAAGTATCAATGAGCTGGGGAACTAAGCCATGATGTCACCCTTCGATTACGCCATGCCCGAGATTTTTCTGCTCGCGGCGGTCTGCGTGGTGCTGCTGCTGGATATTTTCCTGACCAGAGACCTGCGCGAGGTGACTTATCTGGCTGCTCAGGCCAGCCTGCTGGCCACCGCCGGCGTGGTCTATACCCATGCTTTCACCGGCAACGAACGGCTGGTGGGGCTGGGGCGACATTACGTGATTGACGAGTTGGGCGGGGTGCTGAAAATCAGCATTCTGCTGCTGACCATGGTGGTGTTTGTGTATGCACGCAAGTTTCTGCGGGACCAGTCCATGTGGCGCGGGGAGTTTTTCGTGCTGTCATTGACCGCCGTACTGGGCATGATGATCATGATTTCGGGTTACAACCTGCTGGTGCTGTACCTGGGGCTGGAGCTGCTGGCCCTGTCCATGTATGCGCTGGTGGCCATGCGGCGTGATGATGGCCGGGCCACGGAGGCCGCCATGAAATACTTTGTCCTGGGGGCCATCGCCTCCGGTCTGCTGCTGTATGGCCTTTCCATGCTGTACGGCCTGACCGGTGAGCTTTCCATCCGCCAGATTCATGAGTACCTGCTGGGTGTGCCCGATAGTGGTGCCAATCTGCCGCTGCTGTTCACGCTGGTGTTTCTGGTGGCGGCGGTGGCTTTCAAGTTTGGTGCCATGCCGTTCCACATGTGGCTGCCGGATGTCTATCATGGCGCGCCGACCATCGTGACCCTGTTTCTGGGCAGTGTGCCCAAGATTGCCGCTTTTGCGCTGTTGATGCGCCTGCTGGCCGAGGGTATGGCGCCGCTGGCTTCGGGCTGGTCTCAGCTGTTTCTGGTGCTGGGGCTGCTGTCGGTTGCCGGTGGCAATCTGGTGGCGATTGCCCAGACCAGTTTCAAGCGCATGCTGGCCTATTCCACCATTGCCCATATGGGTTTCATTCTGTTGGGAGCGATGACGGCGACCCATGCCGGTTACAGTGCGGCGATGTTTTATGTGCTGGTCTATGCACTGACGGCAGCCGGGGCTTTCGGGGTACTGGTGGTCATGGGGCGGGAGGGTTTCGAGGCTGACAGCCTGGATGACCTCAAGGGCCTGAACGAGCGTAACCCCTGGCTGGCTTTCATCATGCTGCTGCTGTTGTTTTCCATGGCCGGTATCCCGCCGACCGTAGGATTCTATGCCAAACTGGCTGTCATCAAGGCGGTCGTCGATGCCAACCTGGTCTGGGCCGCGGTGATCATGGTGGTGATGTCGGTTGCGGGGGCCTATTATTACCTGCGAGCGATCAAGATGATGTATTTTGACAAACCCGAGCCGGCTCCCGGTAGTGGCGGTATCAGCGTCAATGCGGAAACCGGTCTGGACTGCCAGATCGTGATCAGCCTGAATGGAGTGCTGATGCTGGTACTGGGTGTTTTTCCGGGGCTGCTGATGGGCGTCTGCTCCATGGCCCTGCAGGCCAGCAGCTTATGAGCCTTTCCATGGTCCAGCTGGTCTACCTGCTGATATTGCTGGGACTGGCCAATCTGCCCTGGCTCAGTCAGCGCTGCTTCCTGGTGCTGGAATGCCCGCTCAAGCGGGTCTGGGTGCGCCTGCTGGAGTGGCTGATCCTGTTCTTTGTCACGCTGGGGCTCGGGTTGGCGCTGGAAATGCGTCAGATGGGGGACCGGCACCCCCAGGACTGGGAGTTTTTTGTCGTCCTGCTCTGCCTGTTCATGGTGGCAGCCTTTCCGGGGTTTATCTACCGTTATATCCGGTGAGGGACGAGTGAAAAACATGCTGAAAAAGCCGGTGCCGGTATGGGTGAAATAATTTTTAAAAAAACTGGAACCGGGCTTGCAACCCTGACGGAATTTGTCTATAGTTCACGCCTCTGATGCGGGGTGGAGCAGTCTGGCAGCTCGTCGGGCTCATAACCCGAAGGTCGCAGGTTCAAATCCTGCCCCCGCTACCAAAATCATAAGAAAGCCCCTGTCAAGGGGCTTTTTTATTACCCCTGAACAAGGGAGCAGGTCTGATGCAGGAACAGCTCGACAATCTGATTCAAGCCACGGTAACGGGCATGGGCTATACCCTCTGGGGCCATGAGTACCGTACCTACGCCGAAAGTGCGCTGCTCCGTATTTTCATTGATTCCGACCAAGGTATCACCGTGGATGACTGCGGGCGTGTCAGTCAGCAGCTCGGGGCCGTACTGGATGTGGAAGACCTGATTCCCGTGGCTTATGTGCTGGAAGTGTCATCACCAGGGCTGGATCGTGTGCTGTTCCATCCGGCACAGTATCAGCGCTATACCGGCGAGAATCTCAAGGTCCGTACCCATGTCCCGGTCGTCGGCAGGCGCAATTTTGCCGGTGTCCTGCAGGCAGCGGATGAGACGGGCATCAGCCTTGCTGTCGAGGATGAGCTGATTGAAATTCCCTATGATGCGATAGCGCGTGGCAGGTTGCAGTACGTCATGCCTGCGCAACCCAAGAAAGGCAAGAAAAGGAGTGTCGCTGGTTCATGAACAAAGAAATCCTCTACGTTGTTGATGCCGTTTCCAATGAAAAGGATGTCGGCAAGGAGCTGATTTTCGAAGCCGTTGAAACAGCACTCGAAATGGCGACGCGCAAGCGTTATGGCATGCAGATGGATGTGCGGGTGCAGGTGGACCGGCAGACCGGTGATTATCTGACCTTCCGGCGCTGGAAAGTGCTGGATGACGAGGATCCGGAGTTTGAGAGTCCGGAACGCCAGATTCTGTTGAGCTATGCCCGGAATCGGGGGCTGGATGCCCAGATCGGTGACTATGTGGAAGAGCCGATTGATTCGGTGGAATTTGGCCGCATTGCCGCCCAGACTGCCAAACAGGTCATTGTGGCCAAGGTGCGTGAGGCTGAGCGTGAAAAACAGGTTTCCGCTTATCGTGACCGTGTGGGTGAGCTGCTCATGGGAACGGTCAAGCGCCTTGATCGCAAGGGGATTTTTCTGGACCTGGGCGGGAATGCCGAGGCCCTGATTCCGCGGGAGGAGATGATCCTGCGTGAAAATGCCCATGTCGGTGCACGGATGCGGGGTTTTCTGAAGGAAATCCGTCAGGAGCCGCGGGGGCCGATGATTATTGTCAGTCGTACCGACGTGAATTTCCTGATTGAACTCATGAAACTGGAAGTGCCCGAAATCAATCAGGAGATGATCGAAATCATGGGGGCGGCCCGGGATCCCGGTTTGCGTGCCAAGATTGCCGTGCGTGCCAATGTGCCCAATATCGATCCGGTCGGTGCCTGTGTGGGCATGCGGGGTTCCCGTATCCAGACCGTGACCACCGAGCTCAATGGCGAGCGTGTTGACATTGTGCTGTGGGATGAGGATATTGCCACTTACGTCATGAACTCCATGGCACCGGCGGAGGTGCTCTCCATTGTGGTGGATGAGGAAAACCGCACCATGGATATTGGCGTGGACCAGGACAAGCTGTCACAGGCGATCGGCAAGGGTGGGCAGAATGTGCGCCTGGCCAGCGAGCTGACCGGCTGGACCCTGAATGTCATGAGTGTCGATGAAGCTGAAGCCAAGACCGCTGCCGAACAGCAGGCCATTCTGGAGCTGTTTGTCAGCAGGCTGGATGTGGATGAGGAAGTCGCAGTCATTCTGGTGGAGGAAGGTTTCTCCACCCTGGAAGAAGTGGCCTATGTGGCCCGGGAAGAGTTCCTCGAAATTGAAGCCTTCGATGAAGAAATCATTGATGAACTGCGTAATCGGGCCCGGACTGCGCTGCTGACCGAGGCCATTGCCAAGGATACGCCGATTCCGGCTGATGACCTGCTGAACATGGATGGCATGGACAAGGATCTGGCCTATGTACTGGCCGGAATGGGCATCCGGACCATGGAAGATCTGGCCGAGCAGTCGGTTGATGAGCTGCTGGAGATCGAAGGGATGGATGAAGAGCGGGCGGGAACCCTGATCATGACCGCACGTGCGCCGTGGTTTGAGGATGAGCAGTCCTGAGCATGACGGGAGGACGAAATGTCAGATATTGAAGTGAAAGAACTCGCCGCAATGGTGAAGGCTCCCGTTGATGTGTTGCTGCGTCAGCTGAAGCGGGCAGGTATTGATGTGAGCCGACCCGAGGACAAGATAACCGACAGCCAGAAGCTGATGCTGCTGGAGCGGATGAATGAGGGTGCGGAAACCGTGAATGCGGGTGGTGGCAAGAAGATTACCCTGAAAAAACGGGAAGCTTCCGGCGCTCTGCGCAAAAGTGCCGGGGTGGATGTGCGCAGGAAAAAGAGCATTGCCGGACGCCGCTCCGGTGCTGATGATGCCCCGCATGACCCCGAGGCCGAACGCCGTGCCGAGGAGCTGGCCCGCAAGGCGGATGCCGACCGGCAGGCGCGTGAACAGCTGATCCAGAAGGCGGAGCGCGAGCGGCGCGAGCTGGAAGCTCTGCGGATGCGTGAGCTGCGCCGGCAGCAGGAGGCCGCTGGGGCGGAGCCTGTGGCCGAGGCATCGCCGGATACCGACAGTGCGGCTGATGCGGTGCAGGCCGTAGCCGTGCCTGCTGCAGAAACACCGGTCCCGGCGGTTGCGGTTGCGCCATCCGGGGCGGTCGGGGAGCCGGCTGCTGCCGAAGTGGCAGCACCTGTTCAGACAGCTGCCCAGGTGTCCGCTGAGGAGACAGCATCCGGTAAACCGGTGCAGGACGAACCGGAAACGGTGGCTGGGGAGGTTGCACCGGCAGTGGCGCGGGAGGCCGAGGCCACCGCCACCCCGGTCGGGGTGGTGCCGGAGTCTGAAGTATCCGACATGAGCGGGCTGGAGCGGCGCAATGTGGTGGCGGAAGCGGCCAGACAGGAAGCGGCAGCGGCCCTTAAGCGTCGTCCTTCGCGTGCCAGGCCCAAGCAGACCCTGGCGCCCAAAAATACCATCGAGCAGGGCAGTAGTGAGGGTGACGGACCTGAAGCGAATACCGACTCTTCCGATGTTTCCGTCAACACCCGCAAGAAAAATGAGCGCAAGAAGGTCAAGACCCGCGGGCGTGAGAACGAACGCCAGCAGCCTACCGTGCGGCGCAAGGGTGGCCGGCGTGATGGCGGGGCGGTTGAGCGGCAGGTCAAGCATGGCTTTGAAAAGCCGACGGCACCGGTGGTGCGCGAAATTGAGGTTCCGGCCTCCATTGTGGTTTCCGATCTGGCCCAGAAGCTTGCGATTCGTGCCACCGATATCATCAAGTCGATGATGCGCATGGGCATGATGGTGACGATCAATCAGTCAATTGATCAGGAAACCGCCATCTTGGTGGCCGAAGAGCTCGGGCACAAGGCACTGCCGATGCAGGAGATGGATGATGCGGCCATTCTGGCTTCGATGGTCAATGGTGAAGCCGAGTTCGATCTTGAGGTCCGTCCGCCGGTGGTCACCATTATGGGGCATGTCGACCACGGGAAAACCTCGTTGCTGGACTACATCCGGGAGACCCGTGTGGCATCCGGTGAGGCGGGGGGGATCACCCAGCACATCGGTGCCTATCATGTGGATACGGATCATGGCACCGTGACGTTTCTGGATACGCCCGGACATGCGGCTTTTACCAAGATGCGTGCCCGTGGCGCACAGGTGACGGATATTGTGGTGCTGATCGTGGCGGCAGATGATGGTGTCATGCCCCAGACCCGGGAGGCGATCCAGCATGCGAAGGCCGCCGGTGTACCGATGGTGGTGGTCATCAACAAGATGGACAAGCCCGAGGCGGATCCGGAGCGGGTGCTGAGTGAACTGTCGCAGCAGGATGTGCTGACGGAGGCGTGGGGTGGGGATATCCCGGTGGTACGGGTGTCTGCCAAGACTGGTCTGGGCGTTGATGCCTTGCTGGAAACCCTGTTGCTGGTGGCTGAGGTGCAGGAGCTGCGTGCCTCACCGGATGCACCGGCCAAGGGCAATGTGATCGAGGCCAGCATGGAGCGGGGACGGGGTGCCGTTGCCACTGTGCTGATCCGGGAAGGGACCCTGCACAAGGGTGATATTCTGCTGTGTGGGGCCGAGTACGGACGGGTGCGGGCCATGTTTGACGAGTCCGGACGTCCGGTCAGGGAAGCCGGCCCCTCAATACCGGTTTCCGTGCTGGGACTTTCCGGTGCGCCCAGTGCCGGGGATGAGGCGCTGGTGGTGGCGGATGAGCGCAAGGCGCGTGAAATCGCCGCCATGCGTCGTGACCGGCAGCGTGATACCCGGCTGGCCGAACAGCAGAGCGCCAAGCTGGATAATGTCTTCAGCCAGATGCAGGCCGGTGAGCGGGCCCAGGTCAACCTGCTGGTCAAGGCCGATGTCCAGGGCAGTGTGGAAGCCATTCGCAGCGAGCTGCTGGGGCTTTCCACCGATGAAGTGGAAGTGCGTATCCTGTCATCCGGCATCGGCGGCCTGAATGAAGGTGATATTGATCTGGCGGTGGCTTCCGGTGCCACGGTGGTGGCCTTCAATGTGCGTGCCGATGCTGCGGCCCGTCGGGCGGCCCAGGACAATGAAGTCGAAATCCGCTATTACAGCGTCATCTACGATGTCATCAATGATGTCAAGGATGCCATGAGCGGCATGCTGTCACCGGAAACCCGCGAGGTGTTCCTGGGGCTGGCCGAGGTGCGCAATGTATTCCGTGCCTCCGATTATGGTCAGGTTGCCGGCTGTCTGGTGGTGGAAGGTACCGTGCGCCGGGGGAATCCGATCCGGGTCCTGCGTGACAACGTGGTCATCTTCGAGGGTGAGCTGGAGTCACTGCGCCGGCACCGTGATGATGTGAACGAGGTCAATATGGGCACCGAGTGCGGCATTGCGGTCAAGAACTACAATGACGTGCGTATCGGTGACCAGATCGAGGTCTTCGAACAGGTGCAGGTGGCACGGAAAATCTGATGGCAAGACATGCACCCCGAGGCTATTCCCGTACCGAGCGGGTGGCTGAGCAGTTGCAGCGTGATCTGGCGGTACTGATCCGGGAACGGGTCAAGGACCCGCGGGTGGGGATGGTGACCATACTGGATGTGACCGTTTCCAGAGATCTGGCCCATGCCAAGGTCTGGTTCGATGTGCTGGATACCGGGCATGCGCGTGAGGCCGAGGAGAGCCTGAACCATGCTGCAGGCTTTCTGCGCCATGAGCTGGGCAAGGGTCTGAAGCTGCGGGTCACGCCGGAACTGCGTTTTGTCTATGATGACACCCAGAGCCGGGGCAACCAGCTTTCGGCCCTGATTGAGCGGGTGGTGGCCGAGGACCGTGCGGCCCATGCCGGTGAGGAAGCGGATGGACAGGGCCATGATGACCGGGAGGATGGCATTGCTGCCGACCCGTCCTCTGGCCTGGAATCTCCCCGCTCCTGACGTTTCCTGTGAGTACGTTACGCAACAGGCGGCGGCTGAATGGCATCCTGCTGCTGGACAAGCCTGTCGGGGTATCCAGCAACCGGGCACTGCAGCAGGTCCGGGCACTGTATCAGGCTGAAAAAGCTGGCCATACCGGCAGTCTGGACCCACTGGCCTCCGGCATGCTGCCGCTCTGTTTCGGTGAGGCGACCAAACTGTCGGCATTTCTGCTGGATGCTGACAAGACTTATTCCACTACCGCCCGCCTGGGTTTTACCAGTACCACGGGTGATGCAGAAGGTGAACTGCAGCCTGCAGGCGCCATCCCCCCCTTGTCCCCGAGCCTGCTGGAAACGGTACTGGCACCGTTCCGGGGCGTGATTCGTCAGATTCCCCCCATGTATTCGGCCCTGAAACAGGACGGCAAGCCGCTTTATCAATTGGCACGGGCGGGTATCGAGGTGGAGCGCAAGGCGCGAACCGTGAGCATTCATGCGCTGGTGCTGGATGCCTTCACGCCGGATACCCTGACACTCAGCGTGCAGTGCAGCAAGGGCACCTACATCCGTACCCTGGTGGAGGATATTGGCCATGCACTGGGCTGTGGAGCTTATGTGGTACGGCTGGAGCGTGAGTGGGTCAGCCCGTTTCAGGGGTTGCCCATGCATGCCCCGGATGCGCTGCAGGCGGTTTCTGTTGCCGGCGGACTGGCGGCACTGGATGCCCTGCTGTTACCCATGGATGCCGCCTTGCCCCATCTGGCGGCGGTAGCGCTGCGGGGGTCGACACTGGCGGCGCGTTTTTGTCAGGGGCAGAAACTGGGGCGGGATGTTCTGGCCGCCTGCCCAGCCAGGCCGGGTGAGCAGGTGCGGGTTTATGGTCCGGAGCAGCGGTTTCTGGGGGTGGGCGAGGTGCTGGAGCGGGGGCTGGCTCCCAGGCGGGTGCTGGTTTGAGTGCAGGGCGCTGACAAGAGCCTGCAGTTGATCCGGTTTTCTGGCGGCTTTAGGGTTTTTGTCTGTGATTTGCTTCCCGCTGCCCGGCTTTTGCTCATCAAAAGGCATGATTCGAGGGTAAAACAGTTTATCTGTTCAGGGCAGGTAGCTGTTCAACTTTCGGGAGTGTTTATGTCAGCAGTCAGAGTCTTTTCATGGTGGCAGTGTACGCTGCTCGGGATTTGCTGGGGATTGTTACTGGTTCCTGCCTATGTTGCCGCTTTTGGTACCTGGTTGATCGGCTCGATGCTGCCGGATTATCATGCGCCAGTGGATATTGTCCTGACCCTGATCATGGCGGTATCCCTGTTTGTGCTGATGCTGATTGCCGTTTATACCGGCTGGCATTTCCTGAAGGGGTCGCGCAGCTTCCGGTGGCTGCTGGGGTTGCTGTTGGTGGGCATCCTGCTGGTACCGCTGGTTTCAGCCACGGGTGCGCTGGTTTCCTATACCCAGTTGAGTGAGTCCTGGCAGGCGGGCTGGCAGGGCTGAAATACCGGATAATTCCTTTTGGCGTTCTGCAGGGGCGGTGTTATAATCGGGCGCTTTTTAGCAACCTTATAATCTGGAGCTTTGGACGATGTCTCTGAATGCAGAACAAAAGGCGGAAATTGTCAGTCAGCACCGCCGTTCAGATACGGATACCGGGTCGCCGGAGGTGCAGGTTGCGCTGTTGACAGCGAGAATCAAGCACCTGACCGACCACTTTGCCGAACACAAGCATGACCACCATTCCCGGCGCGGCATGCTGAAAATGGTTAACCAGCGCCGCAAGCTGCTGGATTATCTCAAGGGCAAGGACTTGTCCCGTTATCAGCAGCTTATCGGGAATCTGGGCCTGCGCCGTTAAGGTTCGGGCTGGAAAAACGCCGCAGTTCTTGCGGTGTTTTTCATTCAGCCGGTAAAATCCATCCCGTGTCACACAGGAAGGTTGTTTATAAGTGTTTGTGCCCGCCGGGCATGAATGTTTATCAACAGCCTGCCCGTGACATTTCATTCATCCAGTCCGTTTTGTTATTACAGGATCAATAATGTCAAAAACCGTCAAGTCATTTGCGTATGGGCAGCATACCATCCGTATTGAAACCGGGGAGGTTGCCCGCCAATCCACTGCCGCTGTCATGGTCTCCATGGACGATACCATGGTGCTGGTCACGGTGGTGGGCCAGAAAAGTGCCCGGGAAGGGCAGGACTTTTTCCCGCTTACCGTCAACTATCAGGAAAAGTTCTATGCCGCAGGCCGGGTGCCCGGTGGCTTTTTCAAGCGTGAAGCACGCCCGAGTGAAGAAGAAACCCTGACTGCACGCCTGATAGACCGTCCGATCCGGCCTTTGTTCCCGGAAGGGTTTGTGAATGAGGTTCAGGTTGTGGCGACGGTCATGTCCCTGAATCCGGCCATTCCTGCCGACATTCCGGCTATGCTGGGTGCTTCCGCAGCCCTGCGTCTGTCCGGCATTCCTTTTGCCGGCCCCATCGGAGCGGCCCGCGTGGGCTATCGCAACGGCGAATACCTGCTGAATCCATCGCCCAGGGAGCTGGAAACTTCCGATCTGGAACTGGTGGTTGCCGGTACCGCCGATGCGGTGCTGATGGTGGAATCCGAGGCTAAAATGCTGAGTGAGGAAGTCATGCTGGGTGCCGTGGTGTATGGGCATGAGCAGATGCAGACGGCCATCAATGCGATCAATGAGCTGGCCGCCGAGGTTGGCAATCCGGCCTGGGAGTGGCATGCGCCGGTAACGGATGCGGCCCTGGTTTCAAGCATCAGTACGCAGTGTGAGGCGGATCTGGTGGCAGCGTTTCAGGTGGCCGACAAAATGGAGCGTCACGGGCGTATTGAGGCGATCCAGAATGCCATGAAGGAAAAGCTGCTGCCGGCTGACGGTGTGGCCGGGCCTTCCGAAGACCTGCTCAGGACTGAATTCAAGAACCTGGAGAAAAAGGTGGTCCGGGGCCGGATTCTGGATGGTCAACCGCGTATTGATGGCCGTGACCTCACCACCGTGCGTCCGATTTCAGTCCGGGTCGGTGTACTGCCGCGTGCCCACGGTTCGGCACTGTTCACCCGTGGGGAAACCCAGGCCATCGTGGTGGCGACTCTGGGTACCGAGCGCGATTCGCAGATTATTGATGCCGTGGCCGGTGAGTACAAGGATGCCTTCCTGTTTCACTACAATTTTCCGCCCTACAGCGTCGGTGAAACCGGCATGATGGGCTCGCCCAAACGCCGTGAAATCGGCCATGGCCGTCTGGCCAAGCGTGGCGTCAGGGCCACCCTGCCGAAAATGGAAGACTTCCCTTATGTGGTTCGTTGTGTCTCCGAGATTACCGAATCCAACGGCTCCAGCTCCATGGCCAGTGTGTGCGGCAGCTCGCTGGCGCTGATGGATGCCGGGGTGCCGGTATCGGCTCCGGTGGCCGGTATCGCCATGGGCCTGATCAAGGAGGAAGGGCGCTTTGCGGTGCTGACCGACATTCTCGGCGACGAGGATCACTTGGGTGACATGGACTTCAAGGTAGCCGGTTCCCGTGACGGGATCACGGCCTTGCAGATGGACATCAAGATCAACGGCATCACGAAGGAAATCATGCAGCAGGCGCTGGAGCAGGCCAAGGCCGGACGCCTCTACATTCTCGGTGAGATGGAAAAGGTGATTGCCGCCCCGCGTGATGACCTGTCGGAATATGCACCGCGTTATGTCACCATGAAGATCAATCCGGAGAAGATCCGCGAGGTCATCGGCAAGGGTGGCGAAACCATTCGTGGCATTACCGAGCAGACCGGGGCTACCATTGACATCAATGATGACGGCTTCATCAAGATTGCGGCAGTGGATGCGCATGCCGCTTATGCGGCCAAGGCCATGATCGAGGACATCACCGCCGAGGTTGAGCTGAACAAGACCTATAGTGGCAAGGTGGCCCGTATCATGGACTTCGGGGCCTTTGTGACCATTCTCCCCGGCAAGGATGGTTTGCTGCACATTTCCCAGATCAGTCAGGAGCGGGTGGCCAATGTGACGGACTACCTCAACGTGGGGGATCAGGTGCGGGTCAAGGTGATCGAGATTGATCGTCAGGGTCGCATGCGGCTGAGCATGAAGGAAGCTGATCCGGCCTGAGCCGGCTGGCGCCGCTGAAACCGGAACTCATGCCCGGTTGTGGATTTTTCTGCAACCGGGCATTGTTTTTGGGGGGAGTGAAGCCTGTTTCAGTCGGGCAGGGCATTCGCCTCAGTATAAATTTCAAGCGCTGCATTCTCGATCAGATAACCCGCCGGTGCCAGCTCGGTATCCGTCAGAGTGACTTTCATGTCGCCAGTGACCCAGACGGCTTCGCCAATCTGCTCCATTGGAATGCTTTTGCCGGTCTGGGGCCTGACCAGTACGGTCTGGTTGACCGGGGGTGGTGGTGAGTGGATGCAGCTGCCGAAATAGGGAACCAGCAGGAATTCACCGACCTGCCCATCACGCTCATCCAGTGGCGAAACAAAGCCGGGAATACGCACCTTCAGGCCGTTGAGCTGGTCATTGGCCGGTGCGTTATTGAATTCTTCCATAATGGTATCCAGCAGCATCCGCTCTTCCGGTGAGCCTTCCGGGGTTGCATCAATCTGCTGCTGGTACTTGAGCATGATTTTTTCCGGATCGTGCGTTGCCGGAATCAGGTCATCCCACATGAGCTGGCGCCGTGTGTTCTGGTCGGGCGGGGTCTGAGGTTTGACCAGGGTCTTGATGTCGGTGCCGATCGCGGGGGCATTGTCCGGCAGTTTGACAGCTGCCGCCGCTGTGGTTCCCTGCTGGCGTGGTGGCATCAGGTCCACCCCGGCGCTGGCAGGCCGTTCCGTATCGGGTTCGCTGGTCTTTTGGGCTGTTTTTTCCGTACCGCCGCAAGCGCTCAGCCCCAGACCGGCCACCAGCAACAGCACCAACAGGCCTGCCGCATGATCCGTTTTCATGTTAAATCCTCACTGTCAAGCCATCCTGCAGGGAGCGCCGGTAGGCAATCATCCCGGGTATGATGCTGAATATAACGGCCAGTCCGGCCACGAGCAACAGCAGCAGGCCATCACCGGCCTGTGGCAGCCAGCTGCGCAGGTGCAGCCCGTATTCGGCAGCCACCCAGGGCTGGGCCAGCTGTACGCCCAGCATGACCAGTACCGCACCCAGCAGGGTACCCAGTACCGCCAGGATCAGCGCCTCCAGCACGAACAGCAGAAACACCTGACGCGGGTGTGCGCCAACCGCACGCAGAATCGCCATTTCACGGCGGCGCTCATTCAGGGTAGATAGCAGGGTGGTCAACATCCCCAGCAGCCCGGCAATCAGCACAAATACGGTGATAATGCGCAGGATCACCTCGAACTGGCCGATGGCGCGCCACAATTCAGCCAGTGCAATGCCCGGTACTGTAGCCAGCAGGGCCTCCCGTGGATAGTCGTTGATCTCGCGCTGCAGGCGGAAGGCGGCACTGCGGGTTTTCAGGCCCACCAGAAAGGCGGTAATGGCGACAGGCTGCAGGTCCATGCGGGCTGCACGTTCGGCTGATACCTCAAAGCCGGGTACCGGCGCACCGGCTTTCCAGTCGACATGAATGGCTTCAATGCCCTCCAGCGGCACATGCACCGTGCGGTCGACCGGGGTACCGGTGGGTTTGAGGATGCCGGCCACTGTAAAGGGCTTGTTGCCGTGTTCGGTGAAGCTGGTGGCCCCGGCCCCGTGTGCCACCACAATGGCATCACCGACCTGATAGCCCAGCTTGCGGGCCACTTCGGCACCGAGTACCGCATCATAAATGCCGGTGAATTCTTTACCGGCAGCCAGTGCCAGCGCCTGTCTGTCACCATGGCGGTAGTGGCGGAAATAATCATTGTTGGTGCCCAGTACCCGGTAGCCGCGATGCGAATCACCGAGGGACAGTGGCACGGTCCAGTCCACCAGGCGGTGTCGGGCAAAGTGCTGGTAACTGTCCCAGCTGATGTTGTTGGTGGCGTTACCGATACGGAATACGCTGTACAGCAGCAGCTGGATCGGGCCACTGCGCGCGCCCACCACCAGGTCGGTGCCGGACAGGGTATTCATGAAACTGTGGCGGGCTTCCTTGCGGATATATTCGACCCCGAGCAGCAGCGCAACGCTGATGGCAATCGACAGTACCGTGAGCAGCAGGCTGGCACGGCGGTTCCACAGGCTGTACCAGGTGAGTTTGAGCAGGATCATGCCTGGTTCACCTCGTTCAGTTCCAGGACGCGCGGAAAGTGTCTGGCAATCCGGGCATCATGGCTGACAAACAGGATGGTACTGTGCTGGGCATCCGCCTCATGAAACAGCAGTTCCAGAAAACGGTCCCGGCTGTCGGCATCCAGTGCCGAGGTGGGTTCATCGGCAATCACCAGTTCCGGACGCCCGATCAGGGCACGGGCCACGGCCACCCGTTGCTGCTGGCCGACGCTGAGCTCGGTGACGGAGCGCTGCAGCAGGGCCGGTTCCAGCTGCAGGTGCGCCAGCAGGTGCCGGGCGCTGGCCTGAACGTTACCGGCCTGTTGACGCCGCCGGGCCGAGAAATGGCAAGGCAGCAGCACATTGTCCAGCAGGGACAGGTAGGGCAGCAGATTGAACTGCTGGAAAATGACGCCCATGTGGTCGGCCCGCAGGCGGTCCCGTGCCGCAGCCCGCAGGCGGTGTGCCGGCTGGCCCAGCAGGTGCAGCTCTCCCTGTTGTGGCTTGAGGATACCGGCCAGCAGATTGAGCAGGGTGGTTTTGCCGCTGCCGCTGGGGCCGCGCAGAAATACATGCTCGCCTGCCTGCAGCGTCAGCTGTGGAATGGCCAGTACCGCCCGCGCCTGACCCGGCCAGCGAAAGCGCAATTCCCGCAGTTCAATCACGTTCATGGGGTCAGGCTGATCACGCCGTCCTGTTCCAGAACCTCGCTGCCGGCCTGACCGGTGCTCAGCCACTCGACCTGCAGCCGGGTGAAGCCGTTCGGAAAGTGCTGGAACAGGCGGGTTTCCAGCTGCGTCAGGGCCTGGGGCTGCGCACAGGCGAACTGCCAGTTCACCAGGACATCGCTGTGGCTCTCCTGTGCATGTTCATGCGCGTCTTCATCTTCATCATGCTCTGCGTGCTCATGGCCATCATCCGGGGTGGCCTGTGGCACCGATTGACCTGCATCAGCCTGTTGGTCAGGGTCCTCGTCATGATCACCATCATGACTTTCCGGCGCATGTTCTGTGTGTTCATGCGTGTCGTCAGCACCGTGCTTTTCCTGCTGGTGGCGGGCGATCTGTTCCGACTCCATTTCCACCCTGTTCTGGGTGCATTCGGCCTGCTCACCGGTCAGGAATAATGCGCTGCCGTCTTCCAGGATTTCAACGGCGCTGTGAATGGTGTGGTGCTGCTCTTCAGTACTGGCGGCATGTTCAAAGCCGAACAGGTTGGCAGCCGGGCTTTCCAGGGTGATTTCAAGACCGCTGTCGGTGGTGGCGATGGTGAGGCGGGCGGCTCCGTGTTCGTGGGCATCGTGCTGCTCCCTGACCTCCCTGGGGGTATCACGGGTGACATTATCGGTTCCGGATTCAGCGGCCAGGATGTTCAGTGGCAGTTGCAGGGTCAGTAGTGCCATGCCGGTTGCCAGTAGTGGTTTGCTCTCGAAGGTGTTGATATTCACGGGATGATGGGCCTGTTGTTGGGAAGGGGGTCAGCATACCAAATTGCAACAATGTTGCAATATTATTTTGTACTACAGACCGGGCAGAGACCTTGCAGGCTCAACGCTGCCGACTCCAGCTGATAACCGGCGGGCAGGCTGAACAGCAGGGCCGGTTGCAGGTTTTCCAGGCAGTAGACATGATCACAGCGGGTACAGTGGAAGTGGGCGTGCGGGGTGGACAGGCAGGGCTGGGCATTGTAGAGCCAGCCCCGCTCCGGAGCCGCAATGCGGTGGGCCAGCTTCTGCTGCACCAGCCAGTCCAGTGCCCGGTAGAGGGTCACACGGTCAAACGGCAGTCCCTGCTGCTGTGCCCGGGTTTCGATTTCCTGATGGCTGAGGGCGGCATCGTGCTCCAGCAGGATACTCAGGGTATTGATGCGGGCATTGGTGATACGGCCCTGGGTTTGTGCCATCAGGGTTCGGGCCAGGGTGCGGGTGTGTTCCAATGTCATCAGGCTTTACAGGATGTGCAATAAAGTTTCACGATTTTAGCATGCTGGTGGTGGTGCCACAAAGGCTTGCTGTTGTCAGGGCCGCAGGTGAAAAGGGCTTCAGATCAGGTCGGCAGGGCTTTTGACACTGAGGCCGGGCCGGTTCAGGACGTGGGTATAGATCATGGTGGTGGAAACATCGGAATGACCCAGCAGCTCCTGCACTGTACGGATGTCATGGCCGGATTCCAGCAGGTGGGTTGCAAACGAGTGACGAAAAGTGTGACTGGTTGCCCGCTTGATGATTCCGGCCTGCCTGACGGCGCGACGGATGATCTTTTGCAGGCTGGTTTCATGCAGATGATGACGGCGCAGTACACCGGAGCGGGGATCAGCACCGATCCGTGTCGAGGGAAACAGGTATTGCCACCGCAATTGTTTCGCTGCATGGGGGTACTTTCGAGATAAGGCGTCGGGCAAATAAACTTCGCCGTAACCATTTTTCATATCCAGTTGGTGCACATGAGCGACAAACTCAATCTGCTCTTTGAGCGCATCCCTGTATTTGACCGGTAACGGGGCTACGCGGTCCTTGAATCCCTTGGCGTTGCGAATGATCAGTTGATTGTAGTCAAAATCCACATCTTGGACTCGCAGGGTGACACACTCCATCAGTCGCAGACCCGCGCCGTACATCAGCCCCGCCATGAGCTGGTGTTTGCCATGCATTTGTTGCAGGACTTGGCGCACTTCATCACGGGACAAGACCACGGGTAACCGGCGCGGGCGTTTCGCTTCCACAAAGTCACCCAGATTGCCCATGGGCCGCTCCCAGACCTGATTGAACAGGAAAGCCAGCGCATTCAAGGCCTGTCTCTGGGTAGCGACGGCGACATTGCGCTTGAGCACGAGATATTCCAGATATTGTTTGACCTCCTGAGCGCCTAAAGTGTGGACATCCTCCGGCTTGTGAAAATAGAAAAAACGGGCAACCCAGGCCCGATAGGTCTTTTCGGTTCTCATGGCGTAGTTTTTCAGGCGCACGACCCGGACCACTTCCGCCAGAGCGGGTTTGTAACGCTGATGAAGTTCGATTGAACACCGCGCTTCGCCCGCAATCGGCTCATCCAGATCGGCCAGTGAATC
>JAGRJD010000093.1 GCA_020442915.1 Thiothrix sp.
ATTACCAGCTGGCCATCGATGCCGGAGTATTTACCCCGGCCTACATGTCCGCTGCGATGCAGCACGCCGAATCCATCGCCGACGCGGACGGCTACAGCCGCTACGCCGACGCATAAAAAAAGCCGCTACAAGAGCGGCCTTTACCAACCGCAACCCGGCTTCGTCGCCAAACTGTCCGGGTTGCAATATGGGAGAACGATAGCATGACAGCATGCACAAATTCAACAATGTCACCGGCGTATCGTGCCGGGCTGAGCATCAATAACCAAAAGGGACTGGATGAAAAATATATCTTCCCTTCCCCGCGTGGAGGACGTTACTGGAAATACAACAGCAAGCATTTCTGCGCAGCAAGAGAGCGGGCCGGACTGGCGGGTAAAATCAACTGGCACAGTGCAAGGGCAACATTTGCAACGGAACTGAGGCGGCAGGGAGTCAGTGAAGAAGATCGGGCAACATTGCTGGACCATAGCCAGTCAGTCACATCACATTACTCAGTGCCCCAAGTGCTTTACATGCGTGACTTACTGGAGGGGTTGGTGGGAAACCTTCCCGATTTGAGGGCTGTGGATAATCCGGCAATCACCGAAGAATCACCGAAGCATAAAAAAGGGTTACGGCAAAAAAGCATGTAACCCTTTGATATAATTGGTGGCTACGGTAAGATTTGAACTTACGACCCCAGCATTATGAGTGCTGTGCTCTAACCAACTGAGCTACGTAGCCAAGAGGCCGCAAATATTAACGGTATAGCGCCAGTGTGTCAATATGAGAGTTTGGCATCAAAACAAGGCTGTCCGGTAGCAGGAATCAGTGTTGCCAGGCCGGTACCAGTCCCGCCAGCATCATCAGCCCCATGGCGACGACGAGCAGTCCCGCCGCCCGCCGGACCTGCGGTTTGCGCACCCAGGCCAGCAGGCGGTGACTGGCCAGCCCCATCAGCAGCAGGTTGGGCAGCGTGCCCAGCCCGAAGGCCAGCATCAGCAGGGCGCCTTCCCGACTGCTGCCGGCAGACAGGCTCCAGATCAGGATGCTGTAAACCATGCCGCAGGGCAGCCAGCCCCAGATTAATCCGAATGGAAAGGCTTTGAGTGGGTGATTAATGGGCAGCAAGTGCCGCCCGAGCGGTTCCAGCCGCCGCCACAGGTGTTGTCCGCCCTGCTCCAGGTACCGTAAACCTGGCCAGATGCCGGCCAGATACAGGCCCAGCACCAGCATGAACAGGGTCGCCAGCCCCTGCAGCAGCAGCCGGGCCAGATGCGGGCTGATGCTGTGGATCATCAGGGTTCCGAGCCCGCCGGTGACGGCACCGGCCAGGGTATAAGTCGTGATGCGCCCCAGGTTGTACCCAAGGTGGATGCCCAGGGTACGGACCGGGTGTGTTGTACCCGTACCCATACTCATGGCCGCGACAATGCCGCCACACATGCCGAGGCAGTGCACACCACCCAGCAGCCCGGTCAGGAAGGCAGCTACAGGGCGCGAGTGCTGCAGCCATTCAATCCAGCTGGAATCCGGCATGCGCAATCAGTTGGGACGCATGCGCAGGTGGTACTGACCGTCCTGGTAGCTGGAAAAAAAGTTGTCCAGCAGAGGGTGTTCAACCGGCAGGTTGCTGTGATCGACTTCAAGGTTGCGCTGGGCCACGTAGGCAATCCGGCCATCGTCATCAATCAGGACGTGGTACCAAGGCTCATCCTTGGGCAGGGAGGCATTCTGGGCATGTTTCTGGTACCACTCTTCGGTGCCCTGAAAGTCGGCATCGACATCGAAAATGACACCCCGGTAATCAAACAAACGGTGGTGTATCACCTGTCCGATCGCAAAACTGGCCTGCTTGTTCATTATCTGATCCTTAGTTCAGCGCCCTGTGGCAAAGTTTCCGGTGCTTCCTGCCCTGGTGCACCGGCTGTCATGATACCTTCAATATGCGATGCTGCTGCGGCTTATTCAAGGGGGGCTGCTGTCGACCTGTGGTGGCAGCCATTCCCGGCGCAGGTGCCTGATGGCATGGATGCGCTGCTCATGCAGCTGCCTGCGGATCTGTTCGCCACGGAATCCGGCTGCCACAATGGGACGTACATCCACCGCCAGACAGGCCTGTTGCAGGCTGACAAACCAGTCACGCTGGGGGTAGGGGGACTGTTCCCTGCCGGCCCGGCCCCGTGCATCGGCCTGACAGGCCAGCAGCAGGTCATGAAAGCGCTCCGGGCGGCGGAAGGCATCGCACTGTTCCATAACCTTGAGCAGGGTGCGGGGCGTGAGTTCCCCGGCACGATGGATGTGCAGGTGATGGCGGGCGACCAGTACGGCCAGCTCACGGAAGTCACCGGGCACCCGGTAGCGCTGGCACAGCTGCTCCACCAGTCCGGCACTGCGTGTCTCATGTCCGTGGTGCCGGGGCCATTCGGCGACCGGGGTGGTGCCCTTGCCCAGATCATGGGTCAGGGCCGCAAAACGGATGCGGGGATCGTTGCTCAGGGCTGCCGCCTGCTCCAGTACCATCAGGGTGTGCAGCCCGGTATCAATTTCTGGGTGATGGCGGGCCACCTGGGGAACGCCGAACAGGGCATCCAGCTCCGGAAACAGTACCTTGAGCGCCCCGCAGGCACGCAATACCTCGATAAAACGGCGGGGTACCGGTTCTGACAGCGCCCGTACCAGTTCCTGCCAGACCCGTTCTGGCACCAGGGCATCCACCTCGCCGGCATCCACCATGGCCTGCATCAGCACAAGGGTCTCCGGTGCCACCTGAAATCCCAGCGGGGCCAGGCGGGCGGCAAACCGCGCCAGACGCAGGATGCGTACCGGGTCTTCCACGAAAGCCGGTGACGCATGGCGCAGCAGACGCCGCTCCAGGTCCAGCAGGCCACCGCTGACATCAAGCACCTGCCCGTTTTCGTCTTCTGCCAGGGCGTTGATGGTGAGGTCACGGCGCAGCAGGTCCTGTTCCAGCGTGACATCGGGTGCTGCATGAAAACGGAAACCATGGTAGCCGGGTGCGGTTTTGCGTTCGGTACGGGCCAAGGCATATTCCTCCCGGGTTTCAGGGTGCAGGAATACGGGAAAATCCTTGCCGACCGGCATGAACCCCATGGCGAGCATGTTTTCGGGGGTCGCGCCCGTCACCACCCAGTCACGATCCTTGACCGGCAGTCCCAGCAGGCGGTCACGTACCGCTCCCCCGACCAGAAAGTAGCGAATATTCTGCGTCATGTGTTTTATGCGTTTTATTGGTATTGAACCGGAATGGGCTGTATGGTGCCAGCCTGACAGGGGAAGTGTCCATCCTTTATCAATTTGATATTCCGCAATGCATGGGACGGGGGTAATATGCTAAACCGTCAAATGAGGATGAGTTTTCCTGCATTTGTTTGCCTTATCATTATCTGTAACCCCTGCTTTGGGGTGGCTTGACGGCTGTCCTGCAAAGCCGCTGACAATTGAGGAGTAAGTTATATGGCGCATATTGTTGTACTGGGTGCCGGTACCGGAGGAATGCCCGCAGCCTATGAGTTGAGGGAGATTTTGGGGGACGGACACGACATTACCGTCATCAATGAGCGTGACTATTTCCAGTTTGTGCCTTCCAACCCCTGGCTTGCGGTGGGCTGGCGCAAGCGGGCGGACATCACCTTTGATATCGACAGGTACCTGAGCCGCAAAAACATCAAGTTCATTGCCGGTCGCTGCAGCAGGCTGGACCCGGATAACAGTACCCTGGAGCTGGAAAACGGTCAGACCATCAACTACGACTACCTGATGGTCACAACCGGACCCAAACTGTTCTTTGATGAGGTACCGGGGGCGGGGCCTCATGGCGGCCATACCCATTCTGTCTGTACCGTTGACCATGCTGAACTGCTGTGGGCGGATTACCAGAAGCTGCTGGACAAAGGCAGTGGTCATATTGTGGTCGGTGCCATGCCGTTTGCCAGCTGTTTCGGGCCGGCCTATGAGTTTGCCTTCATTGTGGATTCCGATCTGCGCAAGCGCAAGATCCGCCACAAGTTCAAGATGACCTATGTTTCTTCCGAGCCTTATATCGGGCATCTGGGCCTCGCTGGCGTGGGTGACTCGCGCGGCATGCTGGAGCACGAGCTGCGCAATCACCATATCGACTGGATCGTGAATGCCAGGACCACCCGGGTGGAGGCCGGCAAGCTGTTTGTGGATGAGCTCGCGGAAGACAAGCAGGTTAAAAAGCAGCATGAAATCGCTTTTGATCTGGCCATGATGCTGCCCGCCTTCAAGGGGGTGGATGCCGTGGCGGGTGTTGAGGGGTTGTGCAATCCGCGCGGGTTTGTGATTGTGGATGAACTGCACCGGAGTCCGCGCTGGAAAAACATCTATTCCGCCGGGGTCTGTATTGCCATTCCACCGGTCGATGCTACGCCTGTCCCCACAGGTGCACCGAAAACCGGTTATATGATTGAGTCCATGGTCACTTCTGCGGTACATAATATCGCAGACGAACTGGCAGGCAAGGAGCCGCACACCACCGGGACCTGGAACACCATCTGCCTGGCGGACTTCGGTGATACCGGTGCGGCCTTTGTTGCCCTGCCGCAGTTGCCGCCCCGCAATGTGGCCTGGTTCAAGAAAGGCAAGTGGGTGCACATGGCGAAAATCGCCTTTGAGAAATACTTCATCCGCAAGATGAAAAAAGGCAGCTCCGAGCCATTCTATGAAAAATCGATTCTGAAGATGATGGGGATTACCCGTATCTGAGGGACCGGCATCAGGGATACCAGACAATCAGGAGTCTGGGCTTGTTGAGAGGGAGCCACGGTTTATGCCCGGCTCCCTTTTTTTATGCGGATGATTCAAGAAAACCGTCTGCTCGCGTATCATGATGGTCATGAATACACCTGATGCAATCAAGGCCACGGTCCTGTTGGCTTTGGCCGAGGACGTCGGCAGTGGCGATGTGACAGTGGCTCTCATTGGCGCAGAAACTCCCGGTCACGCTTATGTGCTGTGCCGCGAAGCGGCTGTGCTGTGCGGGACTGCCTGGTTTGAGGAGGCCTTCCGGCAGGTGGACCCGGCCACCCGGATTGAATGGCTCGCGCAGGACGGGGACCCGATTGCGCCTGATACCATCCTGTGCCGGATCCGGGGTAATGCCCGTGCCATGCTGACGGCGGAACGGACCGCACTCAACTTCCTGCAGCTGCTGTCAGGAACCGCAACCCTGACCCGGGCCTATGTCGCGCAGCTGGCCGGCACCCGCTGCCGGATTCTGGATACCCGCAAAACCGTACCGGGGCTGCGTAATGCCCAGAAGTATGCCGTGACCTGTGGCGGTGGCACCAACCACCGTATCGGGTTGTATGACCGGGTATTGATCAAGGAGAACCACATCATGGCCGCCGGCTCGATCACGGCAGCTGTACAGCAGGCCAGAGCCCTGTATCCGGCATTGCTGGTGGAAGTGGAGACCGAAAGTCTGGAGGAGGTGCATGAGGCCGGTGCTGCCGGTGCCGATATCATCATGCTGGATGATTTCGGGCGGGCGGCCATGGCACAGGCGGTACACTGGAGTGCCGGGCGCATCCCGCTGGAAGCCTCCGGTGGTGTCAGTCTGGAAACCGTGCGTGCCATCGCCCTGACCGGAGTGGATTTCATTTCCGTGGGCGGAATTACCAAGCATGTGCAGGCGGTTGACCTGTCCATGCGTTTCGAGGTTTAGGCCCATGCACTGCTTGGGACAGGTTGCTCCGGGGGCCGGGCTGCTGCTGGCGGTGGCGCTGATGTTGAGCGCTTGCGGTAACCGGGGGCCGCTGTACCTGCCTGAAGAGGCTCCCCCGGCCACTCCGGCGGCTTCCCGCTTTCCACCAATCCCGCTTTTGAAACAGCAGAACCCCGATCAGGAAACAACAGACAATGGATCATTTTGAATACCGTCAGGGCAGCCTGTATGCGGAAGCGGTTCCGGTGGCTGATATTGCCGCTGCCCATGGCACCCCCTGTTACATCTATTCCCGCGCCACCCTGGAGCGACACTGGCATGCCTTTGACCAGGCACTGATGGGCCAGCCGCACCTGATCTGTTACGCGGTCAAGGCCAACTCCAGCCTGGCCATCCTCAACCTGTTTGCACGTCTGGGCTCCGGTTTTGATATTGTATCGCAGGGTGAGCTGGAGCGGGTGCTGCAGGCCGGAGGAGCACCGGATAAAATTGTGTTTTCCGGGGTGGGGAAGCAGCCTGCAGAAATCCGCCGGGCGCTGGCGGTCGGCATCCGCTGTTTCAATGTGGAATCGGAGCCGGAGCTGGAGCGTCTGAACCGCATTGCCGGGGAAATGGGGCAGGTGGCAACGGTATCCATCCGGGTCAATCCGGATGTGGACGCCCAGACCCATCCCTATATCTCCACCGGTCTGAAGGAAAACAAGTTCGGCATTGACATCGCTCAGGCCGAAACCGTGTATCAGCGGGCTGCTGACCTGCCCGGCCTGAAGGTGAGCGGGATCGACTGCCATATCGGCTCCCAGCTGCTGTCGCTCAATCCGTTCATGGATGCGCTGGATCGGCTCCTGATACTGGCGGAGCGCCTGGCAGAGCAGGGTATTGCCATTCACCACCTGGACCTTGGGGGCGGGCTCGGGGTGCGTTATCACCAGGAGCAGCCACCGCTGCCGAAGGAATATGTCGAGTGCCTGTTTCAGGATGAGCGCCTGCGTCGTTATGAAATCGTGATGGAGCCGGGGCGGGCGATTGCCGCCAACGGTGGTATTCTGGTCACTGGCGTCGAATACCTCAAGCATACCGCACACAAGCACTTTGCCATTGTGGATGCGGCCATGAATGACCTGATCCGGCCTTCCCTGTACGGGGCCTGGCAGGAAATTGTTCCGGTGATGCCCCGCAACGGACAGGCTCTGCTGCCTTATGACATTGTCGGCCCGGTTTGCGAGACCAGTGATTTTCTGGGCAAGGACCGGGAGCTGGCCCTGCAGGAGGGAGACCTGCTGGCGGTGCGCTCAGCCGGAGCCTATGGTTTTGTCATGGCTTCCAATTACAACTCGCGCCCGCGGCTGCCTGAGCTGATGGTGGATGGTGAGCAGGTCCATGTGATCCGGGCACGTGAAACCCTGGCGGATTTGTGGCGAGGGGAAAGCCTGTTACCGGCCTGATGGGTGGGATCCACCGGTCCCGGTGGTACCGCTCAGTCTGAAATCCTGGGTTTTGGGCACGGTAATTGCTGATTATGTGACAGCTTGTTCTATGCTTTAGTAATGTAACCATGAACAAAAGGAGTTTGATTATGGGGCAACAGATTCTGGAGACTTCTCCAGTGGCTTCCGTACTGTCCAAGCGTGGCAAGGTGACAGCGGTCCGCAGTGGCCAGGAAATGCGTATTCTCAAGCGCGGTGACCCTGTTTATCAGGACGATACGGTCAGCACGGTACGTGGGGCCAATCTGCAGTTGCGCATGAAGGATCAGAACATTGTCATGTTAAGGGGCGGCAGTTCCTTCCGGGTGCGCCTCTACCGGTTTGATTCCCATGAAAGCGAGATCAAGCGCTTTGATTATGCGGGGGGGGAGTTGCGTCCCAGTCGCCGCCAGCTGGCCAACTGAGGGTGGCTTTGGTACCATTTGTCCTGTCATTTATTGTGCAGTGCACAATTTTGGTTGTGCATTGCACAACTTAATGGTTAAATGATCCGTGGCACAATAAACCGATCAACAACCTGACATGGCATAGACGGATGGATGTAACAGCTGTTTACCCCGGTACTTTCGACCCGCCGACCAATGGGCATCTTGACCTGATCAAGCGGGCGACCCGCCTGTGCAGCCGGGTTATTGTCGCGGTCGCCGCAAACCCGCGTAAAAAGCCGCTTTTCACCCTGATTGAGCGGGTGGACATGATCAGTGCCGAAGTACAGCGAATGGGCTTGGCCGAGTGCGTGGCCGTGATCGGTTTTGAGGGGTTGCTGGTCAATTTTGCCCGTGAACACAAGGCACGCATGCTGATCCGTGGCATGCGCGCCGTGTCGGATTTTGAATACGAGTTTCAGCTGGCCAGCATGAACCGCTCCCTGGCACCGGACATCGAATCGGTGTTCCTGATGCCGGGGGAAAGCCTGTCGTTTGTCTCTTCCACGCTGGTGAAGGAGGTGGCGCGGCTGCAGGGTGATATCTCCCGTTTTGTCACGCCGGCAGTACAGCAGGCGCTGCAGACCCGTCTGGCTGAAATCTGACGGGGTAGGACACCGGGGTTATCCTGCCATGGCTAGGGGCATTTTATTCCCGGTGACAGCTTGTTAAAATCAGCTTTATTTGTGCTGAGGAACGATACCGATGGCCTTGATGATTACTGACGAGTGCATCAATTGTGATGTCTGTGAGCCGGAATGTCCGAACAATGCCATTTCACCGGGTGATGAAATCTATGAGATCAACCCGGATCGCTGTACGGAGTGTGTCGGTCATTTCGATGAGCCACAGTGTGTGGCCGTCTGCCCGGTTGACTGCATCCCGAAGGATCCGGACCGGGTGGAATCACCGGACCAGCTGCAGCTTAAATATGAAAAGCTGATGGTGGAAGCGTAGGCATTACCCGCCGTTCCTGATTGTCCGTTTTACTCCAGCGCCTGTGCCGTCATGGTCAGGCGTTTTTATCTGTTCTGTGCGCCCCCTGTCAGCGATAGCGCGCCCGATAATCCCACGGTGCCTGTGGACGGGCTGCCCGCCACAGACCGCGTCGGGCCTTGTGCGCCTCGCTCTCCGCCTGGGCATAACTGGCCTGATCGGCCGGCTCCTGCTCATCGGCATACGCCTTGTAATGCCAGCCACAGCCTTCGCGTATCTGGCTTAAGGCCACATCCTCCCCCTGGCGGCTGACCTTGGCGACGATGCGTCCATAGCGGTCCCGCTTGTAGGCTTCCAGCTGCACCGGCAGATTGAGTACCTTCCGGGCCAGCTTTTCCCGGCAGACCTGCCCGTAAGCCTGTTTGCCTTCCGGTGCATCAATCCCCTGCAGGCGGATGGTGTACTGCTTCCGGTCCGGCCCCGTGACCTTGAGGGTATCACCATCGCTGACGCGTACCACCTGCCCTTGGGTCAGCAGGGTGCCGGTGGTGCTGATACGGGTACCGGGCGGGAGTTTTTCCGGAGCCACCGCAGACGGGTCCAGCGGCATCCTGCAGCCACCCAGCAGCAGCAACGGCAGCAGGCCCAGCCGTACCCACCGTGTTGCCGAGTGTCGCCTCATGAGCCGGCCCCTGTGGTATCGGTGTGCTTTTCATCATGGTTTCCCGCTGCTGTGCCGGCACCCTGTTCATCCGGAATGAGCACCGGCTCCAGCGTCGGCCAGACATGTGCCAGAATCCGGGGCTGGGCTTCGGCCAGCGGATGCAGGCCATCCGCCTGCATCAGGCTGAAATCCTCGGCCACACCTTCCAGCAGAAAGGGAATGAAAGGCAGCCGGTACTGTTCGGCCAGCTCACGGTAGACCGCCTCGAATTTCTCCGTGTACTGTGGACCGTAATTGGGTGGTATTTTGATGCCGATCAGCACCACTTCGGCTTCGGCTGTCCGGGCCAGCTCGATCATGCCGGCCAGATTGGCCCGCATGTTGTCCGGTGGCATGCCCTGCAGGCCGTCATTGGCTCCCAGTTCCAGCAGCAGGAAATCCGGCTGGATGTTTTCCAGTGCGTCCGGCAGGCGGGCCAGGCCGCCTTTGCTGGTTTCACCGCTGATACTGCCATTGGTGATGGCGAAGCTGTCCCCGAGCTGCTCCCCGAGCAGGCGGACCCAGCCTTTTTCCACCGGAATGCCATAGGCTGCACTCAGGCTGTCACCCCAGACCAGAATGCGGGTGGCGGTACTGGCTGCTGCCTGCGGGGCGGCTGTGCTGCCAGTACCGGCCAGCATGAAAACAAAAACTGAAAAAACGGTAATGATGCGCTGTAATGGTTTCATGTATCTTGATTTTCCTTGTCCGGCTTGCCAAGTGGCATGGTTTAAGGGCATGCTGTCGGGCCGATGCCATGAAATAAAACAACATTGAGTAGGGAGACACCATGAAGTTCCATTCCATCGTATTCCTGCTGGTTGCTACTTTCGCCGCGCCGGGTGTGCAGGCGCAGGATACCACAATCCAGCCTGAGCCGGCTGCCACAACCGGTACAGCTGCAGCGGTGACCGTGATCGAGGCCACCACCATCGCCCTGCATGGCAAGCCCCATTATCCACCGGCATTCACCCACTTTGATTATGCCAATCCGGATGCCCCCCGGGGCGGAACCGTGACCGAATGGGTGATGGGAACCTTTGACAATTTCAATCCCTATTCCCAGCGCGGGGATGCGGCTGCCGGTTCCAGTGCCATGTTTGACGACATCATGGCCTCATCCGATGATGACCTGAGCGCCTATTATCCGCTGATTGCGGAGAGGATCAGCTATGCCAGCGACTATTCCTACATCACCTTCCATGTCGATCCACGCGCACGCTTTCAGGATGGCAAGCCGATCCGCCCGGAGGACATCCGGTTTTCATTCTACAAACTCACCGAGGAAGGGTTGCCGGGGTTGAAGGCGGCCTACAGCTATGTGGACAAGGTGGAAGTGCTGGATGAGCACCGGGTGCGCTTTGACATCAGGGAAGGGGAGCGCGAGAAGGACAAGATTGTCTACCTGTGCGGGTTGCCGGTGTTTCCGGAACATTACTGGAAGGATCACCGTCTGGATGAGCCCCTGAAGGAAATTCCGGTGGGCAGCAGCGGCTGGCGCATCGGTGATTATGATTATGGCAAGTATGTGGTACTGAACCGGGTCAGGGATTACTGGGCCGGGGACCTGCCGGTCATGAAGGGCCTGCTGAATCCGGAGGCGGTGCGTTATGAATATTACCGGGATGAAACCGTGGCCTTTGAAGCCTTCAAGGCCGGCAAGATCGACAAGTGGGAAGAGAACATCGCCAAGCGCTGGGCCACCGACTATGTGTTTCCGGCGGTAAAGGACGGGCGGGTGCTGAAACTGGAAGTCCCGCACCAGATTCCGCTGCAGACCCAGGGTTTTATTTTCAATACCCGGCGTGAACTGTTCGGGGACCGGCGGGTGCGCGAGGCGCTGGCTTACCTGATGGATTTTGAATGGATGAACAAAAGCCTGTTTTATGATCAGTACCAGCGCGTGGACAGTTATTTCATGAACACTGACTACCGGGCCACCGGATTACCGACCGAGGCCGAGCTCAGGCTGCTGGAGCCGGTGAAGGATCAGGTGCCGCCGGCGGTTTTCAGGGCTGAAGTCAAACTGCCGGTCACGGATGGTAACGGTAATATCCGCGCCAATCTGCGCCAGGCACTGGGGCTTTTGAAAGCCGCCGGCTGGGAGGTGAAGGACCAGAAGCTGGTGAATACCCATACCGGCAAGCCGTTTGAGTTCGAGCTGCTGCTGGTGTCCCCGACCATGGAAAAGGTGGCGCTGGCCTTCGACAAGAACTTGCGGAAAGCCGGCATCAGGATGAACATCCGCACCGTGGATACCAGTCAGTATTTCCAGCGCCGCAATGCGCATGATTATGACATGATCGTGGGCAGCTACGGCCCGTATGCCTATCCCAGCGCCCGCACGCACCAGCAGTGGCATTCCGACAGCATTGATTCCGGTTTCAATCTGGCCAATGTGAATGACAAGGCGATTGATTACCTGATGGATGAGGTGATGAAGTATCAGGAGGATGAGGAAAAACTGCTGCCGTTGGGCAAAGCAATTGATCGGGTGTTGATGGCCAGTTATTACATCATTCCGCAGTGGAACATCAGCAAGTTCCGCATTGCCCACTGGGACCGGTTCGGCAAGCCGGAAAAAACGCCGCGTTATGCGCTGGGGGATAATGCCTGGTGGGTGGACCCGAAAAAGCAGCCATCCGGGCAATAGCCTGTCAGCGCGGTGCTGTTGCACAGTCGCTGGCCAGGGCTGGGTTGAATTTTCACTGCCCCTGGGCCATTTGGTCTATATTGAGGGATGCCCATACCTTGGGCACATTACTTAAGCAAGTGAAGGAGACGAGTGTTATGAGTAATCTGATCGTAGTGGCATTCAGTGACGAGCAAAGCGCGTTCAAGATGCGTGACCGGCTGGTGCAGATGCAGGGGGAATACCTGCTGGAGCTGGAGGATGCCGTGGTGGCCACCAAAAACGACAAGGGCAAGGTGGTGCTGCATCAGGCCGTCAACCTGACGGCTGCCGGTGCGGTCGGCGGAACCTTCTGGGGGATGCTGGTCGGATTGCTGTTTCTCAATCCGCTGGTCGGTGCGGCGGTCGGGGCCGGTACCGGTGCCCTGACCGGGGCCTTGTCGGATATTGGCATCAATGATGATTTTATGCGCAACATGGCTGACAAGCTGGAAACCGGCAAATCCGTGCTGTTCGTCCTGATTCGCAATGCCACGGGTGACAAGGTGCTGGATCAGCTGCGTGAGTTCAATATCCATGGGGATGTGCTCCAGACCTCCCTGAGCAAGGATCAGGAAGAAAAACTGCGCGAGGTGCTGCATTCCGCCCAGGCCGCTGCCATGGCAGCACCGGCTGCTGCGCCGTCCGGGGATGCGGCAAAAAACTGACGGACAGCCGGCGTGTGCCGTTGGGGTCTGACGGTTCCCGCTGCTGAAGCGTCCGGGTCACCCGGCAGGGCAGGATATGTTCGGGTGACTCGTGGTCACATGCAGAAACAAGAGGGCAGGGGTTGACCGCTTACATCATTCGTCGTCTGCTACTGATGATTCCCACCCTGTGGGCCATCATCACGCTCAATTTCTTTGTCATTCAGCTGGCACCGGGCGGGCCGGTGGAGCAGGCGCTGGCCAAACTGCACGGCATTGAGAATACCGTCACCGACCGCATCAGTGGCGGGAATCAGGGCGACGTGCTCAACAACCCGTCCGACAGCCGCAACCCGGCCCGGTCGGGTGCGGGGAGTAGTGACTATCTGGGAGCCAAAGGGCTGGATCCGGCACTGATCGCTGACATTGAAAAACGCTTCGGTTTTGACAAACCGATCCTGGAGCGTTATTTCATGATGGTGAAGAACTACCTGCTGTTTGATTTCGGGGACAGCTTTTTCAAAGGGGACAGCGTGGTGAACCTGGTGCTTTCACGCCTGCCGGTTTCCATCTCACTCGGATTGTGGAGCACGGCCCTGATTTACCTGATCTGCATTCCACTGGGGGTTTACAAGGCCCGTCATTACCAGACCCGTTTTGATGACATGAGCACTACGGTGCTGATCGCCCTGAGTGCAATTCCGGGGTTTCTGTTTGCGGTGATGCTGGTGATCCTGTTTGCCGGGGGGAATTACCTGAGCTGGTTTCCACTGCGCGGGCTGACCTCCGGCAATTTCGAGGCCCTGAGCTTCTGGGGCAAGATCGGGGATTACCTGTGGCACATCACTCTGCCCACCATTGCCCTGACCATCGGCAGTCTGGTGAGCCTGACCTTCCTGACCAAGAATTCCTTTCTGGATGAAATCGGCAAGCAGTATGTCATGACCGCACGCGCCAAGGGCAATACCGAACGCCGGGTCATGTACGGACATGTGTTCCGCAATGCCATGCTGATCATCATTGCCGGCTTTCCCGCCACCCTGATCGGCATCCTGTTCACCGGGGCGGTACTGGTGGAAGTGATTTTTTCGCTGGAAGGGCTGGGGCTGCTGGGACTGGAGGCGGCCATGGGGCGTGATTATCCGGTCATGTTCGGTACCCTGTATATTTTTACCTTTATCGGCCTGCTCACCGGGCTGCTGGGCGACCTGATGTACATGGTGGTGGACCCCCGCATTGATTTCGAGGCCCGTGGATGAAGCCTGTGGCGCTTTCCGGTATCAACCGGCGCCGGCTGGCGCGTTTCCGTGCCAACCGTAAGGCCGTATGGTCACTGTGGATTTTTACCTTTGTATTTGTGATGAGTCTGTTTGCTGAATTCATCGCCAATGACAGGCCCCTGATGGTGGTTTATGACCAGCACCATTACTTTCCCATCCTCAAGGATTACCCCGAGACCACTTTTGGGGGCGAGTTCGCCACCACAGCGGATTATCAGGATCCGTATGTGCAGGAGCTGATTCAGGAAAAAGGCTGGTACCTGTTCCCGCCCGTTCCCTACAGCTACCGTACCATTATCAGTGATCTGGGCCAGCCGGCCCCGTCACCACCGGATGGCAGAAACATTCTGGGCACCGATGAACAGGCGCATGACCTGTTTGCACGCATTCTGTACGGGTTCCGGATTTCGGTGCTGTTCGGGTTTTCGCTCACCCTGATTTCGGCGGTGATCGGCGTGGCTGCCGGAGCGGTACAGGGGTATTACGGCGGCTGGCTGGACCTGGTTTTCCAGCGTTTCATCGAGGTCTGGAGCAGTATGCCCCAACTTTATATCCTGATCATTCTGGCCAGTGTTATCCGTCCCAGCTTCTGGATTCTGCTGGGATTCATGCTGCTGTTCAGCTGGATGGGGTTTGTGGGGGTGGTACGGGCCGAGTTTCTGCGCTGCCGTAATTTTGATTATGTCAAGGCGGCCCGTGTCATGGGCATGAGTGACCGGCGCATCATGTTCAAGCACATCCTGCCCAATGCCATGGTGGCAACCATGACCTTTATGCCGCTGGTGTTGAGCGGGTCGGTGACAACACTGGTGGGACTGGACTTTCTCGGCTTCGGTCTGCCGCCGGGATCAGCCAGTCTGGGGGAAATTCTGGCCCAGGGAAAAAACAATATTCAGGCGCCCTGGTTGTGGCTGTCGGCGTTTTTCTCCATCGGCATCATGACCATGCTGCTGGTGTTTATCGGCGAAGGGGTGCGGGATGCGTTTGATCCGCGCGCGGTGAAAAAATGAGGTTTGCGGGTTCGGGGAAGGGAGCCGCGGTGGTGACGGCAGGGGCCGGGAGGTGCCATGACTGAAGACGTGCTGGTTTCGATCAGGAACCTGAGCCTGGAATTCCGTACCGGCACGGAAGCGGCACATCAGGTGGTCAATCATGTCAGTTTCGATATCCACAAGGGGGAGACCCTGGCACTGGTCGGCGAAAGCGGCTCGGGCAAGACCGTGACCGCGCTGTCGATCCTGCGCCTGCTGCCCAGCCCGCCCGCACACTGGACCCACGGGGAGATATGGTTTGATGGTCAGGACATGCTCAAGCTGCCGGAGGCGGCCTTGCGGGCCATTCGTGGCAACCGTGTCGGCGTGATCTTTCAGGAGCCGATGATGTCACTCAACCCCCTGCATACGGTGGAAAAGCAGCTGGCGGAGGTGTTGTGGCTGCATCAGGGGCTGAAGCTGACCACCACCCGGCCCCGGATTCGGGAGTGGCTCACACGGGTCGGGATTGATCATCCGGATGAAAAGATGAAAGCCTATCCACACCAGCTTTCCGGCGGGCAGCAGCAGCGGGTGATGATCGCCATGGCGCTGATCAACGCGCCGGAGCTGCTGATCGCGGATGAGCCGACCACGGCGCTGGATGTCACCATTCAGGCCCAGATTCTGGCACTGATCAACACCCTCAGGCAGGAGCTGGGCATGTCGGTGCTGTTCATCACCCACGATCTGGGGGTGGTGCGTCAGGTGGCCGACCGGGTGGTGGTCATGTGCCGGGGTGATGTGGTCGAGGTGGAGGATACCCGAACCCTGTTTGCGCATCCGCAGCACCCGTATACCCGCACGCTGCTGGGGGCATTTCACCAGCGCCGTACCGATGTGCTGCCCGCTGATGCGCCGCCATTATTGCAGGTGGATGACCTGAAAGTCTGGTTTCCGGTCAAGCGCGGGGTGCTGCGTCGGGTGGTCGGGCATGTCAAGGCCGTGGACGGGGTGTCATTCACCCTGCATCAGGGGGAAGCACTGGGCATTGTGGGCGAGAGCGGTTCAGGCAAAACCACACTCACGCATGCCTTGCTGAAGCTGGTGCCGTCTACGGGTGGCATCCGCTTTGATGGCGTGGTGCTGGAGCAGCTGGATGCCGATGCCCTGCGCCCTTACCGGCGTTCGATGCAGCTGATTTTTCAGGACCCTTACGGTAGCCTGAGCCCGCGCCTTTCAGTAGGGCAGATCATTGGCGAGGGGCTGGAGATTCACGGCATCGGTACCGCTGCTGAACGCCATGAGCGGGTACTGGAGGCCATGCGGCTGGTGGAGCTGGATCCGGGCTGGATCGACCGTTACCCGAACGAGTTCTCCGGCGGCCAGCGCCAGCGCATTGCCATTGCCCGTGCCCTGATCATGGAGCCCCGGCTGGTGGTGCTGGATGAGCCGACCTCGGCACTGGATCGCACCATTCAGGCCCAGGTGCTGGAACTGTTGATCCGTCTGCAGCGCGAGAAGAACCTGACCTACATCTTCATCACCCATGACCTCGGGGTGGTGCAGGCCATCTGCCATCGGGTGCTGGTGATGCAGAAGGGCAAGGTAGTGGAAAGCGGGAGCGTGCGTGCGATTTTTGATGCCCCGAAGGAAGCTTATACCCGGAGGCTGCTGGCTTCGGTGGTGGGGTGAGATGGCTCAAAACAGGTTGACATGTTCCGCCGTGTTTTTTTGTGGGATAGGGGCAGATGAACAGTGGTTGTCCACTGCTGTGTCACAAGTACGCTAGCCGATTGAAACGCTGTTTGCCTAGATTGAGAAGAAAACCGGTATTGAAGTTGCCTCCAACTCGTTCATGTTTTTGGACGCTTGGCTGCGGCTTTGTTTTTCTGGAATCAGCTACGAAGATGCCCTTAATTCACATTTAACGGCGCGTTGGTTTAAGCGTTTATCGCCTAGGTCGATACTGTTCAATTCAGTCGCTGCCCAAATCATGGGGTTTCCAAAATCGGCGAGTACATTGTCATGATTTAGCGGCAGTTTCAATGACAACCGCAAGCTTGTTCTTGCCGCTCCAGTTTGAAAATGGACGCGACATCCATCCTGACAGAGGGGGACAGCATGATGGGGTTCCTCGCAGGATCAATCACAGCTTCAAGCATAGCAGGCCACGCCGGCACCGTGGGTACATCATGCTGCTGACAGCCGCCGGCCCTCCGCATCAAACAGGTGCAGTTTGTCATGATCCAGCTGCACACCGACGGTACTGCCGACGGTCACGGACCGGGCGCGGGGCACGGTGACGATGATTTCCACCCCGCTGCTTTCCAGATGGATGTTCTGGTCCGCTCCGGTTTTTTCCACCAGCCTGACCTGGCCGCGAAAGTCCCCTTCATCCGCCAGTGTCAGCTCCTGTGGCCGCAGCCCGCAGGTGACTTCGGTACCGGCAGGCGTCTGGATATTCCTGCCCAGTGGCAGCTGCAGGGTTTCATGCTCGACAAAACCCTGTCCCTGCTCATGCCGGACTGCACCCCGGATGAAGTTCATCGGGGGTGAGCCGATAAAATCCGCCACAAACAGGGTTGCCGGGCGGTCATACAGGTCTTCCGGGGTGCCGACCTGCTCGATCAGGCCATCCTTCATCAGCACAATCTTGTCGGCCATGGTCATGGCCTCAAGACGTCGAGCGGCGAGCCCTCTTGTTCGATGATGCCGTCGCGCATGATGACGATCTTGTCGGCCATGGT
>JAGRJD010000014.1 GCA_020442915.1 Thiothrix sp.
TTGTAATAATCCGTTGCTGGCATATTGCTTAGAGAACGTTGAATTTTGCGGATAACTTTTGTTTTTACTCTTTTTCCATCTGCTAACTTTTGTAACAAATCTTTCAGTTCTTCATCAGTTTGATATTTGTCATTTTTAAAGTTGTCCAATTCCTTTTCTGCCAATTGAGTCAAAAGAATTTTGTATGATATGATTTCTTCTTTGGAAAGTTCGCCTTTATCACTTAGTCTGAAATTTTCTAAGCTGAGAAAATTAAGTGTATGATTTGATTGCTGTAAGTTGATGGTTACTTCACGGAATATTAATGGAGCGATTAACTTCTCATTTTTAGTTATTGTATTGGAAACCGATACTACCGTGCCAAATTGTCCATTGAAAATCTTTTTCGGTTCAGCAAAAGGGTCGTTTTCATCTTCAACTCTTATGTTGTTTCCAAAAATAACTAAATCACCTTTTGTTAAGTCGTTCCCGTTTCTAAGGATTGAGTTTTTTATCCAGAAATTTACTTTCTGAGCCTCAAAATTTGAGTAACAAAGAATATGTGAGCTTGAAGATGATTTCAAAGAATTTTCAATTCTTTCTCTTAATTCATCCTTTGATAAGATATTCAAATAATTAGAAATCTCAAATTTTAAGTCGTTAAAGGACTGGTTACGAATGCAATTGACGGCTTTTAATCCTTCCGCAACAATCGGAGATTTGTTTTCCTTATCAATAAGTTGAAATGCTTTAGCTTCAAAGTTGTATTCATCACTTAAATATTCAGGGTTGAGTGAGGACTCTTCTTTTTTGCCAATTGAAAGTTGAAAGCTGTCTCCAATGAAAATAATTTTTCGTTTTGAATTTTTTAAGTCAGCAAACTCAATAAAATCCTTCAATAACTTGCCTGAGCCAAATCGCAAGTCAATAGATTGGTGGTAATTATCAGAAATCAGATGAGATTCATCCACTATGAAAATTGCTTCTTCTGTATCGTCAGACTTTTTACGTGGAACAACTTCTATGTCTATTTTGTCTTCGTCTTTATTTTCAATTTCTTCTTTTTCTTCGGCTTCTGAATGAGTAATGTTCCCGCCGTATATGTAAGAATAGATACTGTCAAATTCTAAGCTTGTATTCTTCAATAAGTTGTTGGCAACTCGTCCAGATGAAGCAAATATCTTGGCTTCTGGAATTTGATTATTATATGCTAAATCCTGTATAAATGGAATCAAATGCGTTTTACCACTTAAAGATGTTCCTTGAAGTACAAAAAAACGTTTGTCTTCTGATTTTATGAAGGATTCGATTTCTTGAAGTGCTGACTTCTGGTCAGGGTACAGATTTTCAAAATCTAACTCCGTTTCATAAGTGGTGAAATCGGTTGTTTTTCCATAATACTCAGAAAGGTCAAAGATGTCTGCCCTGAAAGCCTCTTTGAATACATCATAGGATTCTTTTGTTAAAGAAACTTCTTTATCAGAAATGTCAATAATGTCTTTGATTTTTTCAAGGTAATTAGTTTTGTCAATTATGAAGAAGTTAAGCTCTTCTTTGGGCGGAATGCTTCCAATTAGTTCAATTGGTTTTTGGAAACAAACTATTCGTACAGAGTGATAAGGGTTGAGGCAGTCTGATGTTGGCAATCTGTCTAATATTTGGGTTTCGACAACTTTTATGAATCGGTCTTTTTGATTTTTTAGTTGAATGAAAGGATTGATGGAGCTACCACCTTTAATTATTTCACCTTTTTCATTAGTCCACTTGCCAAAATCAAATTCTAATTTTGAATTTTTTGGTAATGTTATTTTTCCGCCAAAATTTTTAAAGTCAATGATACATACTGTTTTTTTAGTAATCAGCAATGCATCAATTTGAAGTCTTTTTTCAGCTTCACATTCAGAGTGTGCAATTAGAAGTCCGTCAAGTGCGTACTTATCAAATAAGTTTTTAAGGTTTTCTGTAAATTCTCTAAAGAAAGTGTTTTCGTAATTCTTGGCCGCTGTTCCTTTTCTTATTTCAAGCATTTTGTTATTTCCTTATTCGGTTTCAGTCGAGCGTTGGTAACAAAACAGGTTGTTTTAGTTTTTCGGTATTGATTTTATGTGTCAGCAAAAACCAAATGTACCTATTTGCGCGTTGACTTTCTTTGTATGCCGCAAAACGACCGTGTATAGCTACTGTTCTTGTACCGCCAAATTGAAGAGGTAAGCATAATTCTTTATATTTTTCTTTTATCATTTTTGCTTTTTTACTCAAAAAATTATCGGTTGCCATTTTATGTATAACGCCCGCATTTGCGGCTGGTTTGGAGCGCAGCGGAAAACCAGTCCGACAACATGCGCTTGTTACATTACGCTGCACTTTTTAGCAACTTAACTACATCTTGGTAAAATGCTGAAGCAATGGTTATTGCACCAAGCTTCAGCCTCGTCGTTTTAACAACGTCAGCATTGTATATTTTCTTTAATTGATCGAGGTCGATCTGCGATATATGAGAATTACCCCCACCATGTACCACAGCATTACGCCTTGAATACAACCAATCGGCATAACCGCAAATTGAAGTAGGAACCTTATTGTTGGGCGGAGTAAACTTAGCAAGGATTTTGCCAGTGGATATATTAACCCTGCGCTTATTCTTAAAGTTGCTATCTTCACCAAATACTTGAAATAGCTTCTCTAGTTTCAAAGAGTGCCTATTCCTTAAAACTCCATTTCTCAATACATTTTGCACGCGTAGCTCGACTACTTGATGAATATTGTCACCGTTCATTAGTAGTTTTAAAACGTCAGATTCAGTAACGGGAGAATCAAGTTTTTTAAGTGCATCGTCTAGCAGATTGTCATGCATTGAGTTGGATATAAAGGTTTTGTCGATCATATAGTCGAAACGATCAACCAAATTTGTATACACCAGCTTCTGCAAATGCTTTCTGCTACCCTCTGCCAATCCCTCTAGTTCGTCAGTGGCTTCTTTGACCTCTTGCTTAAGAAATTTCTCAAATTCGTTTATATGAGTTAAGTCCATGAACTCTCCCTAGTAATGTAACAGTGTGTTATACGGAAACTATGTCGAACAGAATAGGAAGCCTCTGCCCAAGCAATGAGCAACTGCACTGTCTGTCGCAATAGGCAGCCTTCACCCGCCCGATGCCGCCAGCCGGTCCATGGCCCGATACGATAGTGCCTCCGACAGATGCCGGGTCTGGATCGGCTCCACCCCGTCCAGATCGGCAATGGTGCGCGCCACCTTGAGAATGCGGTGGTAGGCACGGGCTGACAGCCGGAACTGCTCCATGGCATGGCTCAGCAGCTTGCGGTCGCGGCTGGCCAGCGGGCAGTAACGGTCCACCTCACCGGCTCCGAGTGCACTGTTGGTTTTCTGCTGGCGCTGTGCCTGTACCGCCCGCGCCTGCAATACCCGTGCTCTCACCACAGCACTGCTTTCGCCCCCTTCCAGGGATTGCAGGTCATCCTGCTTCACCCGTGGGACATCCACCTGCAGATCAATGCGGTCCAGAAAGGGCGCAGAAATACGGGTACGGTGGCGTTTCTGCTGTTCAGGGGTACACTCGCAATTGGCATGCAGGTCACAGGCCCGCCCCTGCGGACAGGGGTTCATGGCGGCAATGAGCTGAAAACGGGCCGGATAGGTGGCCTGGCGGGCCGCCCGTGACAGGGTGATGCGCCCGGTCTCCAGCGGCTCACGCAGCACATCCAGCACCTTGCGGTCGAATTCGGTCAGTTCATCCAGAAACAGGATCCCGTTATGGGCCAGTGAAATCTCCCCCGGCCTGACCTGTGCCCCGCCACCGACCAGTGCCACCCCGGACGAGGTGTGGTGCGGCTCCCGTACCGGACGCAGCCCCCAGTCCTGCATGGAAAACCCCTGGTTGCTGACCGAGGCGACGGTCGCCGTTTCCAGCGCTTCAGTCTCGTCCAGCTCCGGCAGGATGGTCGCCAGACGGGTGGCGAGCATGGTTTTGCCAGTACCGGGCGGCCCCACCATCAGCAGGTTGTGTCCGCCAGCCGCCGCAATTTCCAGTGCCCGCCGGGCGGAAAACTGGCCCTTGACCTCGCTCAGGTCAACCGGGTACTGCCTGGCTGCCGTCTGCAGCGCCTGATCCCGGCGTGGCAACACTGCATCCCCCTGCAGGTGCGCCACCACTGCACGCAGGGTCAGGGCCGGATGCACGGACAGTGCCCGAATCAGGCCTGCTTCGCCGGCATTGTCTTCCGCCACCACCAGCGCCCGCCCGTTCTGGCTGGTTGCCACCGCACTGGGCAATACCCCCCTTACACCCCGCAGCCCCCCGGCCAGCGACAGTTCGGCCACAAACTCATATTGCGCCAGGGTATCCCGGCACAGCTGTTCACTCGCAGCCAGAATCCCGAGCGCAATCGGCAGGTCAAAACGCCCGCCATCCTTGGGAATGTCAGCCGGGGCCAGATTGACGGTAATGCGCTTGACCGGGAAGGCAAAGCCGGAATTGGTGATTGCAGCCCGCACCCGGTCACGGCTTTCCTTCACCGCCGTTTCCGGCAGGCCGACAATGGAAAAGCCCGGCAGGCCATTGGCCAGATGGACCTCCACGCTCACCAGCGGAGACTCAAGGCCCGCATTGGTGCGGCTGAAAACAATGGCCAGACTCATGTTGTTATTCTCGCTGGTAAATGGGAACGACAGGACCGAAAACACCAGCCTGTGGCCCTGCTTCCCATCCCGGTTATTTTTCTCTCAAGCCATTTTGCTACCAGCCCGTCATCAGCTCAAGCCTGATACGATGAATGGATTTCATGCAAAGGCTCCCGCCGCTTACGGCGTCATGACATTTGGTCCCGGATTCCGTTCCGGCTGACCGGGGGACAGATTCTCCGGCACGCCCGAATTGCTATAAGTAACACGCATACACTCTATTTCATCAGGGCAGCTTATCCATGAACTCCAGAGCAACCAGCCTGACACTGGCCTTTGTTATCGGTATGGTCTTGGGCAGCATTTTGCTGGCATTGATCACCGGCACTTCCGCCACCACCCACAGTGCAACGGCAATTGACCCACATCTGGTCAGCGCCCTGTGGCGCTTGCTGTCCAATCTGCTGCTGGCCGGGGTGGCAGCAGCACTTTTCACCCTGCTGTTTTCACGGATCGTGCTGCTGATACTTTTCAGCAGGGACTGAATTCAACCCACGAGAGCGGCTGTATCAAGGTGCCTTTCCCGCCCTGCCGGTGTACGTTATCCTGTTTTCATCACCACGTTATCAACAGGAGACCGCATGAGTACTCTGGCCCGGCAGCTGATTGCACACCTGCCCAAAACCGAACTGCACCTGCACATCGAAGGCACACTGGAGCCGGCCATGCTGCTGCAGCTGGCGCAACGCAACCGGATCACCCTGCCCTATAGCGATGTCGGGGCGGTACAGGCAGCCTATGAATTCGACTGCCTGCAGGATTTCCTTGATCTCTACTACCTCGGCATGTCAGTGCTGATGCATGAACAGGATTTCTACGACCTGACCTGGGCCTATCTGGAGCGGGTGGCAGCGGATTCGGTACACCATGTAGAGATATTTTTTGATCCACAGGCTCACATGGCGCGTGGAATCGCTTTTGAAACCGTACTCGCCGGTATCACCCGTGCACTGGCGGAGGGCCGGGAGGCATTCGGCATCAGCTCACGCCTGATCATGTGTTTTTTGCGTCACCTGCCGGAAGAACAGGCCTTTGATGTGCTGGAACAGGCCTGCCGGTACAAGGAACACATTTTCGGCGTCGGACTCGACTCCTCCGAGCGCGATTTCCCGCCCGCCAATTTCAGCCGCGTGTATGCACGTGCGCGTCAGGAAGGCTTCGTACCGGTGGCCCATGCCGGTGAAGAAGGCCCGGCAGCCTATGTGCAGTCGGCCCTGGATGACCTTCAGGTCCGGCGCATTGACCATGGCAATCATGCCCTGGATGATGCCGCCCTGACTGCGCGACTGGTGCGTGAACAGATACCGCTGACCATGTGCCCGCTGTCCAACCTGCGCCTGAAAGTCATCAGCGACATGCGCCAGAACCCGGTCAAAAGGGCACTGGCGCTGGGGCTGCTGGTAACGGTCAACTCGGATGATCCCTCCTATTTCGGCGGCTATGTCAATGACAATTACCGCGCCCTTCACGAGGCACTGGGTTTGTCCGAGCGGGAGCTGGTGACACTGGCACAGAACTCGTTCCGGGCCGCCTTTCTGGATGACAGCGCCAGACAGGCCGGGCTGGACGCCATCGCAGCCTGTGCCGGAAAACTGGGGGCCTGAAAAAACAGGAAGGGTGACAGCCGGGATTGTTATTGGGGTTGTCGGCTGTCACCCGTCGGGGCTTGTTGTTATGGTTGTGACCCGATCATGGGGCTTATTGTTATGGTTGTGGCCCGGTCATTAGGGATTGTTGTTATTGTTCTGTTTGTTATTCTGCTTCTGACAACAGCAGTTGCAACTGCTGTGCCAATTTAATTTTTTTATTAAAAATTAAATTGATTTAAATTAATAAACAGTTACTTATAGAAAGGTTCTAAGTCAGACTGTCAACATGTCAGACTGTCACAATCTGACCCTTCTGTTGTTCAGGGCTGACACAGGCGACCGGACAGAAGTGACAAAACCCTGATTAACGGCTGGCGGTCAGTAGAAACAGCGGGTAATCACGCCCGTGCCGGTACATGGTGCTGGCGGTACTGAAAGTCACATCACGGAATCCGGCCTGTGCCGCACTGTCGCCAAAGGCCGTGCGTTCAAAGCCGAAATGAAACACGCCGGTGTCTTCAGCATGGAATTTGCCATCCTCCTGATCCAGATCGGCAATGGCAATGAAACCACCTGGCCGGACCAGCTGGTAAAACCGGGAAAACATGAGGCCGATTTCACGGATATGATGCATGGTCATGGAGGAAATGATGCCATCAAAGGTTTCATTCATGGCTGTCTGCTCCAGGTCCAGCTGCGCAATCGCCAGCTCGCAGCCCAGCTGCGGACGTTTCTGCTCCAGCTGCGCGATCATGGCCGGAGAAACATCAACCGCCGTGATTTTCCCCACATGCGGGGCAATACGCTCCAGCAGCAGGCCGGTACCAGCCCCGAAATCCATCAGGTGCATGGACCGCTCCAGTTTCACCCCACGGATGATCGCCTCAGCAATATTGCCGACATTATCGACCCGCTCCCGGCTCTGATCATACTGCCCGGCCTTGGCCGCAAAAAAATCCCTGCTCATCGATCCTGCTCCTCCGAGACAAAAGCCTGAACTACTGCAGGCAGCTGTCCTGATTGATGTCAACCACCATGAACTCCCTGTGCTCACGGTCGTGGTAGTGGTACTGCACGCTTCCTCCCTGGTCCAGCACCAGGCGCAGATTCTGAATCTGGCAGCTTTGCTGGAGTACCATGGGCCTGAAATGCTGCTCCAAGGCCGCCAGGTCCAGATCGGCCACTGTCTTGTCCACCAGCTCATAATTGTAATTCAGGATATTACCATCCGCTTTGGTATCCACCAGCCGGGTCGCATCATCCACCATCACCGGCAGCTCCTTGTTGAGCATCTCGGCGGTACGCTGCAGCAGCAGGGGCAGTTCCTGACCCGGTGTCACCTTGCAGTAAGCGCGGACCGGTGATTCCGAGAACTCCTCCATGATTTTGAGCTGTCCCTCCTGATCCGGTGCCAGCACCAGATAAAAACCCCTGTCAGTGAAACAGTTGTTGTCACTGTAACGTGAAGCCAGAATTCTGGCCCCCTTTTCCAGCACTTCGACCCGGATACCGGAAAACTGGTGGGTTTCGCCCTTCTTCCGGGCAAACGCCATATTGTCATTGATCATCTGCCGATAATCCCGGCCACTCAGCTCAATCACATTTTCTTCACCATCCGGCAGCCTGCGCATCAGGCGGACACGGGCCTGATCGGAAAACAGTGCAGCCAGTCCGGTATCAAACGCATTGCCGAGATCAGCATAACGCTGGAAAAACGCCAGATAATCCGCCTCCGTAGCCGCCTGAACGCTCATCAGCGGCACACAGCACCCCAACAAAGCCAGCAACCCCTTTCCTGCCTGCATTTTCTCCTCCCTTGATCGACCAATCTCCACCGGTTCCGGTGCTCAGCGGTGTCCCCGCAATTCAGCCAGTACCGTCATGCCTGCCGTCACCCGGACGCCGGGGCTGACCGCCGGCGTTACGTTGTCATCCAGATACACATCGACCACTACACCCGGCCCGACCAGCCCGAAACGTCCACCCTGCCGGATACGGGAACCGGCCGAAACCCGGTGGGTCTTGAAACGCGGGGTGCCCGCCTCCAGCACATTGATGACACAGGCATCACCCTCATCAGTGCGCACGACAAACCCGAAACTGCGGCTGCCCGTTCCATCCTTGCCGGGCCACCACATATCCAGACAGCGCCCCTCGGTCGGGCTCAGCAGCACATACTCACCCCAGGGATGCTGACGCAGACGAATACGGCAGGCCGGACCATCACGCTCATGCAACAGGTCCGGCACCCCGGACTCGACCGCGACCACCACACCATCCAGCGGGGCATACAGGTCCAGCGGGTCCGCGGTCACAGCACGGGAACGGGTGCGGCTGACCAACAGCACCAGCGCCAGGCCGATCCAGAACGGAACAGCCCAGTACCCGCCAGCCAGGGTCTGGAGAGCACCGGCCAGCAGCAGAAACCCCCACAGCAGCCAGCGCAACTCATGGGCAAACGGAAAGACCATGGCAGTTATCAACCCTATCCGGACCGGCGGCGGCCAGTCACAGCCAGCGGATCAGTTCCGCGCCTTGTCCACCAGTTTGTTGGCGGCAATCCACGGCATCATGCCACGCAGACGCTCACCCACTTCCTCAATGGGGTGGCCCGCATTGTTGCGACGGCGGGCGGTCATGGACGGATAGCCAAGTGAACCTTCAATAATGAACTGCTTGGCATAATCACCATTCTGGATGCGCTTGAGTGCATTGCGCATGGCAGCACGTGACTGCTCGTTGATGACCTCCGGCCCGGTAAAGTATTCACCGAACTCGGCATTGTTGGAAATGGAGTAATTCATGTTGGCGATACCGCCTTCATACATCAAGTCGACAATCAGCTTCAGCTCGTGCAGGCACTCGAAATAAGCCATTTCCGGTGCATAACCGGCTTCCACCAGGGTCTCAAAACCGGCCTTCACCAGCTCCACACAGCCGCCACAGAGCACAGCCTGCTCACCAAACAGGTCGGTTTCGGTTTCGTCCTTGAAGGTGGTTTCAATGATGCCGGTCCGGCCACCGCCGATGGCGGAAGCATAGGACATCGCAACGCTGCGGGCCTTGCCGGAAGCATCCTGGTGGATGGCGATCAGGTCGGGAATACCCCCCCCCTTGACAAACTCGGAGCGCACGGTATGGCCGGGGGCCTTGGGAGCGATCATGATCACATCCAGATCGGCCCGCGGAGCCACCTGATTGTAATGGATGGAAAAACCGTGCGCGAAGGCCAGCGTGGCCCCCTTTTTCAGCTTCGGTTCGACCATTTCACGGTACAGGGCACCGTGAATTTCATCCGGTGCCAGGATCATGACCAGATCAGCCGCACCGACCGCATCCGCAACGGAAGCCACCTTGAGACCCGCTGCCTCGGCCTTGGCCGCCGAAGCGGAACCGGGACGCAGGCCCACGGTGACATCCACGCCGGAGTCTTTCAGGTTGCAGGCGTGAGCGTGCCCCTGGGAGCCATAGCCGATGATGGCGACCTTTTTACCCTGGATGATGGAAAGATCGGCGTCTTTGTCGTAATACACATTCATAGACATGAATTCAATACCTTGGATTTTGACTGTCAAAAAGGGAGGGCCATTTCCACTGTAAAAAACAGCGCCCGGAAAACACCCCCTGCACTACAGATTCAGGGAGGCGGAACCGCGGGCAATTCCCATACTGCCTGAGCGCACCACCTCGATAATGCGCAACTCGCCCCCAAGCACCTTCAGAAAGGCGTCCAGTTTATCATGGCTGCCGGTGGCCTCAACCGTATAGGTCTTTTCCCCCACGTCGATAATGCGGGCGCGGAAAATATCGCTCACGTGCTTGACGCGTTCGTGGGCTCCGGCCTTCTGGGTATCGACCTTGACCAGCATCATCTCGCGCTCGATGTGAGCGTACTCATTGAGGTCCATGAGCTTGACCACATCAATGAGCTTGTGCAGCTGCTTCATGATCTGCTCGATGATCTCGTCACTGCCCGAAGTCACCAGCGTCAGGCGGGACAGACTGCGATCCTCGGTCGGAGCCACGGTCAGGGACTCGATATTGTAGCCACGGGCCGAAAACAGGCCGGCCACCCGCGACAAGGCACCGGATTCGTTTTCCATCAGGATGGAAATGACATGTCGTTTTGCCGTACTCATTGCTGTCATACCAGTATCATTTCATTCTGCCCGGCCCCGGCAGGAACCATGGGGTAAACATTGCCTTCACGCTTGGTGATGAAGTCCATGAACACCAGCCGGTTCTTCATCGCCATGGCCTCGCGCAGCGCCCCTTCCACATCCGCAGGCTTTTCAATGCGCATGCCGACATGGCCATAAGCCTCCGCCAGCTTGACAAAATCCGGCAGGGCTTCCATATAGGACATGGCATAACGCTTCTGATAGAAGAACTCCTGCCACTGGCGCACCATGCCCAGATAACCGTTGTTGAGGCTGATGACCTTGACCGGCAGCTGGTACTGCATGCAGGTGCCAAGCTCCTGAATGCACATCTGGATGCTGCCATCACCGGTGATGCAGGCCACGGTATCCTCCGGATGGGCAATCTGTACGCCCATGGCTGCCGGCAGACCGAAGCCCATGGTCCCCAGACCGCCGGAATTGATCCAGCGATTGGGGCGGTCAAACCGGTAGAACTGTGCGGCCCACATCTGGTGCTGGCCGACGTCCGAGCAGACATAGGCATCCCCGCCGGTAACTTCCCACAGCTTTTCCACCACATACTGGGCGCGGATGCTGGTGTCATCCTGCTCATAATGCAGGCAGTCGGTCTTGCGCCATTCATTGATCTGCTGCCACCAGTCGGCGGTATTGGCCGGATCGGGGCTCACACCGCGCTCGTCCAGCTCGGCCAGCATATCAATCAGCACGCCCTTCACATCGCCCACAATCGGAACATCCACCTTGACGTTCTTGGAAATCGAAGCCGGGTCAATGTCAACATGAATCACCTTGGCATAGGGACAGAACTTTTCAATGTTGCCGGTCACACGGTCATCAAAGCGCGCCCCGATGGCAATCACCAGATCGGAATGGTGCATGGCATTATTGGCCTCAAAGGTGCCATGCATCCCGAGCATGCCCACAAACTGCGGGTCAGTAGCCGGATAACCGCCCAGCCCCATCAGGGTATTGGTGATCGGAAAACCGAGTCTGTGCGTCAGGGAGGTGAGTGCTTCGGCAGCCCCGGACAGGATTACCCCGCCCCCCGTGTACAGCATGGGCTGCTTTGCCTCCAGCATCAGGTCGATGGCGCGCCGGATCTGGCGGCGGTTGCCCTTGACGGTCGGATTGTAGGAGCGGATGGCGATACTGTCCGGATAGCCGAATTCACAGCGCATCTGGGTAATATCCTTGGGAATGTCGACCAGTACCGGGCCGGGGCGACCGGTGCTGGCGATATAAAACGCCTTTTTGATGGTCGTCGCCAGCTCGCGGACATCCGTGACCAGAAAATTGTGCTTCACACACGGGCGCGAAATACCGACAATATCCACTTCCTGGAAGGCATCATTGCCGATCAGCGGGCGCGGCACCTGGCCGGTGAACACCACCAGCGGGACGGAATCCATGTAGGCATCGGCAATGCCGGTCACGGCATTGGTGGCACCGGGGCCGGAGGTGACCAGCACCACACCGGGCCTGTTGGTTGACTTGGCGTAGCCTTCGGCTGCATGCACAGCCCCCTGCTCATGCCTGACCAGAATGTGGTTGATGTCCTCGGCAGCCTTGTACAAGGCATCATAGATGAAAAGTACCGCACCCCCCGGATAACCGAAGATGGTATCAACCCCTTCTGCCTTCAGACACTCAACGAATATCTCGGCACCCGTCAGTTCCACTGTAAACTCCTGATTTGGGATTCATGAAGAAAGGAGACGAATCATAATACGAATCAGCCGGCATTACACCCCGCATTTTGGAACGGATTCAGGAAGGGGACAGCCGGCAAAGCGCAGTACCACACACAGGCCGGTGCCCCCGGTACCACTTTCAAGGGTCAGTGCCGCCTGATGCCGTTCGGCAATGCGCTGCACGATGGAAAGCCCGAGACCGCTGCCGTCACTCCGGGTATCCGCTGGCCGGTAGAAACGCTGCCCGAGCTTTTCCCGTTCCGCCGCGACCACTCCCCGGCCATTATCACAGACGGAAAGCATGCCCCCCTGCCCCTGATCCGGGCTGATGCACACCTCCACCAGCGAGGCACCTTCGGCATGACGCAGGGCATTATCCAGCAGGTTGCGCACCAGTACCTGCAGCAGCACCGGCCAGCCTTCCAGCAGGAACGGCCCATCCGCCACCAGTGCCAACTCCACCCCCTGCTGCAGGGCATCGGGCGCACATTCAGCCACCACACCGGCTGCCAGTATTGTCAGGTCACAGCGCTCCAATGCCATGCCGGACTGGCTTTCCAGCCGCGCCAGGGTCAGCAGCTGGCCAATCAGGTGCGTCGCCCGCCGGCAACCATCCAGTGCCTGCTGCAGGGCGTGATTGCGCTGCAGTGATCCGGCGGCACCCTGAGCCACCTGCAGCTGGGCCTGAATGGCAGCAATCGGGGTCCGCAGCTCATGGGCGGCATCAGCGGTGAAGCGGCGTTCATTGTCAATCAGGCGCTCAATACGTGCAAACAGCTGGTTCAGCCGCTGTGTCAGGGGCGCAAGCTCGGCCAGCTGCTGTGCCGGCAGGGGGGAAAGGTTGTCAGGACGGCGCTGCGAAACCGCACGTGCCAGCACGGTCAGGGGGCGCAGGCTCACACTCACCGCCCACCACAGCAGCAGGCCCAGCAGCGGCAGCGTGAGCCAGAGCGGATACAGCAGGTTGGTACTGATACTGGCCGCCAGACCGGTACGCACATTCAGGGGTTCAGCCACATGAATCAGCAGGCGTTCATCATCCTCGCCGTCTTCGCTGCTGGCATGGGTGGAAAACACGCGCCAGTCGGCCCCGTCGACGCGCACGGTATTAAAACCGGTATGGGCACTGCCCAGCGGGGTACGGGGTGCATTGACGGAGCGGAACAGCAGCCGACGTCCATCCCGGCCCCAGACCTGAAAGGCCACCCGGTGCTCGTACTTGTTGGGCGGGTGCCCGTATTCCAGCTCCAGCTCATCCAGTTCATGGGAAAACTGCGCCACCAGCAGGGTGGCTGCCTGGGCCAGATGGGCATCCAGCAGAGTATCCAGCTCGCGGCGTGCATCCTGCCAGGTCAGGAAAGCCGCCCCGGCCCAGACCACAGCCACCAGCCCCAGTACCAGCGTCAGCAGGCGCGTCCGCAGCGAGTTCATGCCGGCTCCGGGTGCGGCAACAGGTAGCCGACACCCCGCACGGTCACAATCAGGTCTGCAGACAGTTTGCGACGCAGGTGATGCACATGCACCTCGACCGCATTGCTTTCAATCTCCTCACCCCAGGCATACAGGCGCTCTTCCAGCTGGGTGCGCGACAGCACATGCCCGGCTTCCAGCATCAACACCTGCAGCAGGGCAAACTCACGTGCCGACAGGGCCACGACCTGCCCCTGATAACGCACCTCATGGGCTGCCGGGTCCAGCCGGACCCCGTGCAGCGCCAGTACCGGAGCGGCCTGACCCGAACTGCGCCGGATCAGGGCCCGCAGACGCGCCGCCAGCTCCCCCATGTCAAACGGCTTGATCAGGTAATCATCCGCCCCGCTGTCCAGCCCCTGGATCCGGTCCTGCACGGTATCGCGTGCGGTCAGAACCAGCACCGGTAACGCCTGCCCCCGTCGGCGCAGGTGGGCCAGCACCGCCAGCCCCGAGCGGCCCGGCAGGCCCAGATCCAGTATCAGGGCCGCATAGGGCTCCAGTGCCAGCGCATGCGTGGCAGCCAGTCCATCCTGCACCCAGTCGACACTGAACCCGAGCTGTTTCAGCCCGGCCTGCAGTGCATCACCCAGCAACCGGTCATCTTCCACCACCAGCACGCGCATGATTCATTCCTGCTCCATCAGCTCCCCTGATTCAGCCATTCGGGGTAAAACCACAGAAACCCGACCATCAGCAGCAGCATCAGCACCCCCAGCCACCACCATGAATCCCTGATACCCTGCCCGGCCTCACCCTGTTTGTAGCCGCTGAACATCGACCCTAACAGATTTTCATGATGCAGGAAGCTGCTGACCAGTACCCCGGCAATGTGCACGAACACCAGCAGCAGCATGGCATTGGCCGCCACTTCATGCAGTTCCTCAAACAGCGCTTCCTGATCATGACCACCGATTTCCAGGTACAACCCCAAGCCACTGGCGGCAATCAGTGCCCCAAGCCCCAGCAGCAGCAATACCGCCACACCCCCGGCCGGGTTATGGCCGACATGATGCTCGGGGTCAGGGCCGGCCAGTGACTTCAGGTAAGCCATGATCTGTCCGGGACTGAACAGGAAAGTGCTGAAGCGGGCATAGCGTGTTCCTGCCAGCCCCCAGACCAGCCGGAATGCCAGCAAGGCAGCAAATACATACCCCAGGGCCACATGAATGTCACGATAATATTCGCTTTCCGCCGTCAGGTAGGCACCGGTAAAACTCAGGGCCAGTGTCCAGTGAAAGACCCGCACCGGCAGGTCCCAGACCAGAATGCGCTGGCCGGTACTTGTATTTGAATGCATGTTCCTGTCTCCGCTTCAGCGCGGGATGCGCACGGCATCCTCGTCAAAATCCCCCTGCTCGGCACCGGCATGACAAGCCATGCAGTTCGACGGGCTCCCTACCGCAGGGCGCTTCCAGACCGCACTGCCGACTTCATCATGCTCATGCCGGAACCATCGGGTGTCGGTGATGCGCAGCACCAGTCCGGTACCGGCCTGGCTGCGCCGGCGTCCGGCATACTGCTCCAGCAAGGGCAGTATCCGGTCCACGGTTTCCTGGTCCAGACTGGCATCGGTACCGAAATGGTCGGACAGTCCGCCCATGAGCGCACGCCAGGAGTCCGTCGGCAGCAAGCGGGGCGGATAGGCCATGTGGCAGCTGCTGCATTCCGCCTTCCAGGCCTCGAAAGCAGCCTTGAATTCAGGCTGACCCCGGCCATCCGGCACAGGCAGGTCACTGCGCCGCTCACCGCGCTCATTGCCTTCACGCTCGTGGCTTTCCCGATGCGGCTTACCCCGCGCATGGTACTCACCCTGCTCCCTGCCGTACGCCGTCTCGTCACGCTCATCATCATCGGCTCCGGCTGACAGCACCCAGCCCCCCGTGATCAACAGCACCAGCGTCACGGCCAGACGGATATTCATCCACCGACTTCTGTCCATCATCCTGCACCTCATGGTTTAACCGCCATCAGAAAGGTCAGCACATCCCCCTTTTCCAGGGCTGAGCATTCGCGTCCCAGCACATCATTGCAATTGCGCCGGAACCACTTTTCCACCTTTTTGCTGCGGGTAAAACGTTCAGCATTGGCATTCGGGGATAACGGATCAATGGATTTGCCGGTTCTGGCATGTTTGCCGGACTGAACCGGGCGGGCGGTGTGGCAGCTGGAGCAGCTCCACTCGCGCCCGTGGGTCTTGTTGAAAAACAGCTCGCCCCGGGCAGCGGAAAAGCCGGCAAAGCCGCTGTCGGCAGCCCTGGCCCCAGCCTCGAAAGCGGCCAGAAAATCTGACGGTGTTTCGGCACGACTCAGGGACGGCGTGCCCGACAGCGCAGCTGCCAGTACAACGACCATACCGGCAACGCTGAATCGAATGGGATATGACATTGATGGTCTCCAGTTTTTATCTGATGAAGACCCGAGTGTGAATGCCAAATCTTAACAGGCTCTTAAATATTCCCGTCCGATGCCGTCAGCCTGAAACAGGCAACAGCTCAGAAACCCGAAAGACATCATGGCACGGAAAAACAGGGAAAGTCAGCAGGAAGACGGGGCGGAAACACGAAAACGCCACCACGCCGGCTCCCGGAAAGTGGCGGGGACAGGAAAGCGCTGTCAGGCAGTACGTTCGGACATCAGCGGCCAGTGTACCGGCCTGACAGCCGTATCCTGATGGCGCAGGATGACCGGCAGGGCTTCCTCGGCCAGTGTCACGCGCCGGGCCAGCCAGCCCGCCAGCCGCAGGCTGCTGAACAATCCGGCCACCCCGGCCAGTAACGCACCAGCTTCGGCATTCAGGGCCAGAGCGACAAACAGCTCCTGTCCCAGGATCGCGAACACGATCAGGCTCAACAAGGGCAGCAGGTAGGCAAATGCTGAATATACAACCAAGGTATGACCCTGCATACCGACCACAACTTCTTCACCGGGTTTGGCATGCAGGGGATTCAGAACCTCAAAGGCTGCCTGCCGTGTCCTGCGCATCAATGAAAAGGCGGCCCTGTCACTGCAACGGCTGCTGCAGCCACTACAGGTACTGTTTCCCACCGGCTCAACCACGGCATGGCCATGACTGATGCTCAGGATTTTGACGCGTTGCTCAATCATCAAACTCTCCATCTTGTTGTTACTATTATCCAGACCATATTCTGATCCAGGCTCGATATTATTGGCCGTCATACCTTAAGCCCTTCTGAATTGACTGCAGGGTGGAAAAGGGGACCTCGCCCAGCAGGGTGACATTGTACCCGTCCAGTTCCGTGGACAGAACATTGGTGGCCCCGTCATTGTAGGACAGTGCTTCCATGCCATCCGCCGGATCGGTCGGCGCAATAAAAACCGAGACGGAAACCATGCCGTCATGCAGCACCACCTGATAGGTACCGGCATGATCCGGTTCGGGCACGACCTTGATGACCCGGAATCCGGTGGGCAGACTGCTGAACTGCCAGCCCCTGAGTACCGGAGCGAGAGCGGATGGTGCCGACTCCTCCGGCCCGGTGTCCGTTATCCGCTGCCCGCTGGAACCCATCAGGGCCAGAGCCGGCTCCGGCTCTCCCAGCCGGGACGCTGCCCGTGCAGCGGATGCCAGCCGGGCAACAGCCGCCGGCATTGCGGTTTTCGGCTGTATGTCCAGCTGTGTGAACATCATCTGTTCCAGCTGCTTCTGCTGCCGGTCCATGAGCGAGTAACGCAGCAGCATGCCGGTATCCGGCTCGATACAGTAGCGGTGCAGGTAGCGCAGCTTGTCCTTGGGGCGCACCACCACCACCTTGCAGGTATGGCCGGCAACCGTGGCACGGCCACCCATATCAATGGCATAGGCCTGATGGTCAGGCAGGTGCAGACGATTGAAATTGACCAGCGAAAAGCTCTCGGGCTGGTCGGCATCGCTGTCACCATCCCGGTTCAGGAGGACAATACTCTCGGAGGCTCCCCCTTGTCCGGCCTGATGTTCAATCTGGTAGGTCATCAACTCGTTGTCCCGCGAGTAGACCAGCTGGCCACTGTAATTCAGCCCGGTCACGGCAGTCTGCATCCGGCCCAGCAGCTCCTCGGCTTCACTGGCCAGCCCTGTCTGCCAGGCCAGCAGCCCCCCCAGAAACAACAGGGATTGCACCCGCTTCATATCAATAATCACGTGAAGCAACAGCCCGGACAGAAGGAACGATGGCGGTTGTGGAGGCATATTTGACATGCTGGGCAACATACTGCTTCAGGATTTCGCGTGTTTCTTCATTCAGGTGCCCCTGCCCCGGCATGACCGGGGCTGCCATCGCTGCCACGGTCATCCGGGTGGAATCCACGACGGGGGTAGTAGTGGCACGTCCATCAGCCACCTGTTCGTCACCGGTTCTGTCAGCCGGCCCTTCAAGCAGCATCACGCCCGCCGCAAGCGCCAGTACCAGCCCGGCGGCCACACCATAGCGCAACAGCGGCCGGGTATGCCAGGGAGCCGGGCCCTCAGCGGCCACCACCGCACTCTCAAGTACGGTATCATGATAGACGGGCTCGGTTTCAATCGCAGTCTGGATCCCGGCCAGAAAATCCGGTTTCGCCAGCACCAGTGTCCTGCGCACACGCAGGGTTTCCCCGATCAGGGCATAACGTCCCAGTTCCCACCCCAGTCCCTCATTCCGACACAGCTCGTCCAGCAGACGCCTGCACTCGAACGCTCCGGCCTCACCATCCAGCAAAGCCGATAAATATTCACTTTGACTCGTTTTCATTACTTTCACCTGTTAACCAAGGCATTCCCCTTTATTGTTTACAGCAGGGGTTTCAGCACCTTGTCGATAGCCTCACGCGCACGGAAAATCCGTGAGCGTACCGTCCCGATAGGACAATCCATTGTCACTGCAATTTCTTCGTAGCTCATCCCTTCCAGTTCGCGTAATACAATCGCAGTACGCAGATCGTCCGGCAGTGATTCAATGGCATTGTTCACTACCGCATGAATTTCTTCTGTCAGCAGCTCATGCTCAGGTGTACCATTTTCCTTTAGAGCCGAGTCGCCGCCATATTGTTCCGCTTCCTCGGCATCAATATCCGTGAGTGGTGCACGCCGCCCCTGCGACACCAGATGGTTTTTGGCGGTATTGATGCCGATACGGTAAAGCCAGGTATAAAAGGCCGAATCCCCACGGAAATTCTTCAACCCCCGGTAAGCCTTGATAAAGGCTTCCTGCGCGACATCCTGAGCCATGTCATAGTCATGCACATAGCGCATGATCAGGTTCAGCACCTTGTGCTGGTACTTCAGTACCAGAATGTCAAAAGCCTTTTTTTCACCCGCCTGGACACGTTTGACCAGTTCCAGGTCCGTTTGGTTCTCGCCCATCCGGGCCATACTCCTTGCAACGAAGTTTTTGAATCAGGTATTCCCGCAACCGGTGTATGCTACAGGGTGTGCGCCAATAATAGAACATGCGCCCAGGCATTTCACAATCACAGGAGCGGATGGAAAATGCATGATGTACTGATCATTGGCAGCGGAGCAGCCGGACTGAGTCTGGCCCTGAGCCTGCCGCAGGATTACCGGATACTGGTACTGAGCAAGAGCGACATTCACGAAGGCAGTACGTTGTATGCCCAAGGGGGGATCTCCGCCGTACTTGGCCGGCATGACAGTATTGAGGCCCATATCAGCGACACCCTGAATGCCGGGGCCGGGTTGTGCGACCCGGAAGCGGTGCGTTTCACGGTGGAAAACGGTGCCGCCGCCGTCAACTGGCTGCTGGAATCCGGTGTCAACTTCACCCGTGAAACCGGCGATGGCCTGGCCCCTCTGCACCTGACCCGCGAGGGGGGGCACAGTCACCGCCGCATTGCCCACGCTGCCGATGCCACCGGGCGTGAAATTGAAACCACACTGGTTGAGCAGGCCCGGGCCCGCTCCAACATCACCCTGCTGGAAAACCACATCGCCATCGACCTGATCACAACCCGCAAGCTGGGCCAGAATCAGGGCCATGGCAGCAATCGCTGCGTCGGGGCCTACATTCTGGACCGGAACCGGAACCATATCCTGACCCTGCGGGCCCGCTTCACGATCCTGGCGACCGGCGGGGCCAGCAAGGCCTACCTTTATACCAGCAATCCGGACGGAGCCAGCGGGGACGGTATCGCCATGGCCTGGCGCGCGGGCTGCCGGGTGGCCAACATGGAGTTCATGCAGTTTCACCCCACCTGCCTCTACCATCCGCATGCCAAATCCAGCCTGATCACCGAAGCTGTGCGCGGCGAAGGCGGGCACCTGCTGCTGCCGGATGGCGAACGCTTCATGCCGCGTTTTGACCCCCGCGCAGAACTGGCACCGCGTGACATTGTGGCACGTGCCATCGACCACGAGATGAAGCGCCTGGGAGCGGACTGCCTGTATCTGGACATCAGTCACAAGCCGCGTGACTTCATCCTGTCCCACTTCCCGAATGTCTATGCCACCTGCCTGGAATTCGGCTATGACATGACCAAGGAACCCATTCCCGTGGTCCCGGCAGCGCACTACACCTGTGGCGGTGTCATGACCAACCCGCAGGCCCAGACGGATGTCGATGCCCTGTACTGTATCGGGGAAACCGCCTATACCGGCCTGCACGGTGCCAACCGCATGGCCAGCAACTCGCTGCTGGAATGCATTGTCTACGGGAAGGCAGCAGCAGAAGACATCATCCGGCGCCGGGATGAAGCCGCTCCGGTCATCAGCATCCCGGCCTGGGACGAAAGCCGGGTCACGGACTCGGACGAGCATGTGGTGATCACCCACAACTGGGACGAAATCCGGCGCTTCATGTGGGACTACGTCGGCATTGTGCGCACCACCAAACGCCTGGAGCGGGCCCATCACCGGATTGAACTGCTGCTGCGTGAAATTGACGACTACTATTCCAATTTCCGGGTCAGCAGCGACTTGGTGGAACTGCGCAACCTCTCGCTGGTAGCCTGGCTCATTATTCGCTCGGCCCTGGCCCGCAAGGAAAGCCGGGGACTGCATTACACCCTCGACTACCCGGAACCCAGACCGGAACTGGCCAAGCCGACCATTATCGACCCGTTAAGCCGTTACCTGCCATATTAAAACGTATTAAAAACACGCCAAAAGCACGGATTTCCGGCACGGACGGCTACGATCCCGGCGTGGTATCACAAACCGGCGGCAGGTTGCAACCACAGGCATCCCTGCGCCCGACCCACTGCCCACCCGGACAGGACAAGCCGCCGGCGGGAGGCGAGAACTTCGGACAGGTTTCGGGTGCCCGCCGGCACGTCAGCACACACTCACCGCGCATCAGTGCCCACTCTTCACACACCGTGCCATTGGGCAGGGTGCAGAGCCCGTACTCACCCCTGCCATCCGGCGGGCTGACAATGCGCAGCTTGCCGCCCTGCCGGATGCAATTGGTCGAAGCCGGGTTGGCCAGGCCGACGACCGGCGTTGCCCTGCCCTCACCGGCAGCATCGGCTCTGCCCTTCCCGGTGGAGCCACTGCTGCAGGCACCCAGCAACAAAGCCAATACCACACCCGCCAGACACCATCCCCATTTTTTTTCGCGCATGCTGTCTCCCTTTTCTCTGCTTATTCAACAACCAATCCGCACTGTAACCGGTTTCAGACCTGCCATCCAACCCGGTAATCCGCCCGCCAGAACCGGGGAAACTTGTTGGCCCGTTCCGAAACACTCCAGACTGGAACGTAAAAAATAAAGGCATCAACAGGACTGAAATCCGGTCCGATATGCCATCAAGATGGACTCAGGGAAAAATTGCAGCTGACAACTGCAGAAAAAACTTATGGCATCAAACCAAGGAGATACACATGCCCTATCCTGTTTCCGCGTTCACGCAAGGACGCAACGGACCCACGTCCAGCCAGAATCCGTTTTCAAACGGCCTCAACAACCAGCAGAGTGCCCGTGGCTACCGCCAGGGGACTGCCAATCAAAACCCGAACCTGCCGGGACTCGGCGGCCAGCAGAACAACAACCTGTCCGCCCTGATCAGCCTGCTGCAGCAACTGCTGCAATTATTGCAGGGCAACGGTTCCGGCAGTTCCGCCCTGGGGAACGGCAGCAATAACAACAGTCTCAGCAATACCGACCCGGACAGCAACACCGGTACCACACCGGCACCCACGCCAACACCGGCACCCGCCCCGCTCAATACGAGTTTCACCCCGGCACCCGGCGGAAGCGCCACCCCTGGAACAGGGGTATTAGCCGCGCGTTACGACAATGCCACCACCCCGGTGAATACGCCGGTCACGCTTGACGTGCTGGCCAATGATCCGGCCACCAACGCCGATACCCGGCTGACCGATTTCATCCAGCCCCGGAACGGCAGCTTGGCCATCGTCGACAACAAACTGGTCTACACCCCGAATCCGGGTTTCCAGGGCCATGAAAACACCAGCTACCGGACCAGTGACGGTAATCAGGCCAATGTCGGCATCGCAGTAGGTGATGTCTCCAATATCCCGGCACCGGCCCCTGTCGGCAGCGGCTCCGGAAACGGGACAGCCAACGGGGACTATGCTTACACCATCACAGGCACACCCGTCAGCATTGACATACTGGCCAATGACTTCAATGCCAATAACGACCTGCAGATACAGAACGTCACCCAGCCGCAGAACGGTACCGTGACCCAGAATGGCAACCAGCTGGTCTACACCCCGAACCCCGGCTTTCAGGGCTGGGATCAATTCAGTTATGACACCGGAACCGGTACGGGAACCGTTGGTGTCAATGTCGAGTCCCCGCATCCCAGTGCGGATTTCGCCATTACCGACCTCAATACCCCGGTAACGATTGATGTGCTGGCCAATGATGTCGGTGCCGGTGCAGAAGGCGTCACCCGCTTCACCCAGGGGCAGTATGGCAGTGTGACCCAGAACGGCAGCCAGCTGACATACACGCCGGATGCGGGATTTGAGGGTCCGGACACCTTCTCGTATCAAGGAGCAGGAGGCAACACCACTGTGGTACAGGTCAGTACCGGTAATCCCGGTCCCGGTGTCGGTCCGGTCCCGCTTCCGACCCCGGCGCCCCAGCCCTTCGGTACACCGGCACCTGCCCAGAATGCCGTTCAGGACCGGGGCATCACCCCGCTGGATACGCCGATACGGATTGACGTGCTGCGTAATGACTATGATCCGGCCAATGGCCGTATTGAGAGCTTCTCCCTGCCACAGAACGGTACCGTGACCCAGGATGGCAACAGTTTCGTCTATACCCCGAATGCCGGTTTTCAGGGGCATGACAGCTTTTCCTATGCCCGTGAAGATGGAGGCAAAACATCTGTTCAAGTAACCGTCGGTGACCCGTTCGCCAATTCAGGACCGGGAACACCCGGTACCGTACCCGGTGATCCGGGACCAGCCCCGGTACCCATGCAGGTGCTTCCCGTCCCGCCGGTGAACAGGCCTTTCAGCTGATCCGGCAATCCCGGCAGGTCAATCCGGCCTGCCGGGCATCAAACATTAAAGCGGAAGTGCACGACATCCCCTTCCTGCAGGGTATAGTCCTTGCCTTCCAGACGCCATTTGCCGGCATCCTTGGCACCCTGCTCCCCCCGACAGGCGATGAAATCAGCATAAGCAATCACTTCAGCGCGGATGAAACCACGCTCGAAGTCGGTATGAATGCGCCCGGCACCCTGCGGGGCGGTTGCTCCCCGGTTCACGGTCCAGGCCCGTACCTCCTTGACCCCGGCGGTAAAGAAAGTCTGCAGTCCCAGCAATTCATAGCCGGCCCGGATCACCCGGTTCAGGCCCGGCTCATCCAGCCCCATGCTCTCCAGAAATTCGGCCTGATCCGCCTCTTCCAGCTGGGACAGCTCTTCTTCCATGGCCGCACACACCGGCACCACCTGAGCGCCTTCACGCCCGGCCAGCATCCTGACCTGATCCAGATAGGGGTTGTCGGTAAAGCCGTCTTCATTGACATTGGCGATAAACAGCAGCGGCTTGATGGTGATCAGGTGCAGCTCCCGGATCAGCCTGCGCTCCTCCTCCGTCATCTCCAGTGAGCGGGCTGAATAACCCGCTGCCAGATGGTCATTCAGGCGCTCCACCACGGCTTTCTGGGCCAGTACCGCCTTGTCACCGGACTTTGAATTTTTGGTCAGGCGCTGCAAGGCACGTTCGACGGTATCAATGTCCGCCAGCACCAGCTCGGTATTGATGATTTCGATATCATGCACCGGATCAATCCGGCCCGCCACATGCACAATATCGTCATTTTCGAAACAGCGTACCACCTGGGCAATCGCATCGGTTTCCCGGATGTGGGCCAGAAACTTGTTGCCAAGTCCCTCGCCCTTGGAAGCCCCGGCCACCAGTCCGGCAATATCGACAAACTCCATGGTGGTGGGCAGGATACGCTCGGGGTTCACGATTTCCGCCAGTGCAGCCAGACGCAGGTCCGGTACCGGTACGACCCCGACATTCGGCTCAATGGTACAGAACGGGTAATTCGCGGCCTCAATGCCGGCTTTGGTCAGGGCATTAAACAGGGTGGATTTGCCCACATTCGGCAATCCCACAATCCCACACTTGAATCCCATTGGCGCTTACCTTTTACGATGCAGTTCATTCATGGCTTTCGGCATTTCCCTCGTCACCAGCTGGCCAGCCAGATCGGCAGCACATCCAATGGCCTGCAGAATGGCCATTTCTTCATCCCGTGACGGCGGAGACAGCACATAGCCGACCACGGCATCACGGTCTCCCGGATGGCCGATGCCCAGCCGCAAGCGCCAGTAATCCGGTCCCAGGTGTGCATGCAGGTCACGCAGTCCGTTGTGGCCACCATGCCCGCCGCCCTGCTTGAGCCGGACATCCCCGACACTCAGGTCAAGTTCGTCATGGACAACCAGCACAGCCTGCGGGGGAATGCGGAAGAAATCGCACAGCTGACGCACGGACAGGCCACTGCGGTTCATGAAAGTCATGGGCTTGAGCAGCCAGACCGATTCCCCTGCGATGCTGATTTTGCAGACCGCACCGGAGCAACGCTTTTCGGGCGCAAACTGCCCCTGATACCGCCTGGCCAGCTCATCCACAAACCAGAACCCGGCATTATGCCGGGTTCTGTCGTATTTTGAGCCAGGATTCCCCAGACCTGCAATCAGACGGATGGCGGCTGTCACTGGAAATCCCGGTCAGACTCAGTGCACGGTGGCAATGGCCTGATTGTGGTCCTCACCCAGCGCCAGCTCCGGCAGACTCACACCCGCCGGCAGCTTGATATCGGACAGGTGCACAATCTGGCCTTTTTCGACATGGCCCATATCCACCTCGATATACTCCGGCAGATCCCGGGGCAGGCAGGCAACCAGAACATCACTCATGACATGGTCAATGGAACCGCCCTGGGTCTTGACAGCCACCGAGTTGGCTTCGTTGATGAAATGCAGCGGCACATGAACATGCAAAAGTTCATCTTCCTTCACCCGTTGCAGGTCAGCGTGCATGATGAAAGGCCGGGACGGATGACGTTGCAGATCACGCAGAATCACACGCTCACGGGTACCATTCAGCTCCAGCGTGATCAGCTGGGAATAAAAAGCCTCTTCCTGCAGATTGCGCTGCAGCTCGTTGTGCTTCAGGGTCAGGGCGACAGGATCCCTGCCGGCACCGTACAGAATCGCCGGAACACCGTTGGTGCGGCGCAGGCGGCGGCTCGCACCCTTGCCCTGCTGCTCGCGCAGTGCCGCGCTCAAAACATATTGCTTAGCCATTATTCACATATCTCCCGATAATAAAATCCCGTCCGTTCCGCGACCAGAACAAACGGGCATCAAATGTCAGCCTCCTGAAACAGGGAGCTGACGGAATTTTCCTGATTGATCCGCAGGATGGTCTTGGCCAGTATGCCTGCGATCGACAACTGACGAATGTTGGCACACTCCCGTGCCTCTTCAGTCAGCGGAATGGTATCGGTCACTACCACCTCATCCAGCTCCGAATCACCAATGTTTTCCAGCGCCTTGCCGGAAAAGACCGGGTGGGTGGCATAGGCCGAGACACTGAGGGCACCCTTGGCTTTCAGGGCCGAAGCCGCACTGCACAGGGTTCCACCGGTATCAATGAGGTCATCGATCAGGATGCAGTGTCGTTCCTCCACCGACCCGATGATATTCATGACCTCGGCCTTGTTCGGCTCGGGACGGCGCTTGTCGATAATCGCCATGTCATTGATGCCAAGCGCTTTGGCCAGCGCCCGTGCCCGCACCACGCCCCCGACATCCGGCGAAACCACCACCAGATTATCGAGTTTGCGTGCAAGAATGTCGGCATACAACACGCCGGAGGCATAGATATTGTCTACCGGCATGTCAAAAAAGCCCTGCACCTGCTCGGCATGCAGATCAATGGTCAGCACCCGGTCGACATGGGCGGCTGCCACCAGATCAGCCACCAGCTTGGCGGTGATGGGCACGCGCTGGGAGCGTACCCGCCGGTCCTGGCGTGCATAACCATAATAGGGGATAACCGCCGTGATGCGCCCGGCGGAAGCCCGGTACAATGCATCCGAAATGGTCAGCAACTCCATCAGGTTTTCACTGGCCGGCGGGCAGGTTGACTGGACGATAAACACGTCACGACCACGCACGTTCTCAAGAATCTCGACATGCGCTTCACCATCACTGAAGCGTTCTGCCTTGAGTTTTCCGAGGGGGATGCCAAGATGGTCGACGATCATTCCAGCGAGTTCAGGGGTTGCATTACCCGCAAACACCATCATTCTGTCGTCAGACATGAGCAGCTCTCATGAGAGGATGGCTGGGTCGGTAGGGATCGAACCTACGAATGCCGGAATCAAAATCCGGTGCCTTACCACTTGGCGACGACCCAACTGAATTAAATGTTTCAGACACTGAAACCGGCCTGCTGGTACAAAGGTGACACATTCATGCCTTTGGCCACAAACCCGAACCACTGCCGGGGTAGGGTCAGGAATACTGCATCGGCTTGGGCCTTGGCCTCAAAGCCGGCAAACAGACACCCCCCTGAACCTGTCATCTTTGCTTGTGCAAAACTGGACAGCCAGTCTAGTGCATGACCGACTTCCGGATATTCCATCCTGACGATGCGTTCAAATACATTCTCTGCCGCCCCGCTCAGGAAGGTCGCCATTGTGATGGGTTGGCAGTTACGTGTCAAGCCTTGGTGCCGAAAAAGTTCCGGGGTGGAAACATGGACTGCCGGGCAGATGACCAGATACCACGGACAGGGAATTTCAACCGCCGTGAGCTGCTCCCCGATCCCTTCCGCCCAAGCCGCCCGCCCCTGTACAAATACCGGTACATCAGCTCCGAGCTGCAGCCCCAGAGCCGCCAGTTCATCCCGGCCCAGCCCCAGTCCCCAGAGCCGGTTCAACCCCACCAGCACGGTCGCCGCATCCGAACTTCCGCCCCCCAGACCACCGCCGGCGGGCAGGCACTTTTCCACCCGTATGTCAGCCCCCTGCCCGGTTCCGGCAGCCTGCTGCAACAACCGTGCCGCCCTTACCGCCAGATCTGCAGACTCCGGTACTGAAGCCATTCCGCCCCCACGCCGGATCACGCCATCAGGGCGCTTTGCCAGATGAATGGTGTCACCATGGTCCAGAAACTGGTACAGGGTCTGCAAGTGGTGATAGCCATCGGCCCGCCGCCCGGTGATATGCAGAAACAGGTTGAGCTTGGCCGGAGCCGGTAGCGAAAAATGCGTCAGAAGCTGGTCTTCCATTCCCTGGCCACCACCCTGGCCTTGACCTGCTCGGCAGCACGTTCCAGCTGGACACGTCCCGGCAGGGCAAAGGTATCGTTACCCTTGTAGGCGGAATAAGTGATAACCCAGCCATCCTGGACCAGCTGCTCCGGACGCCCCAGCGCATCCAGCCGGACACTGGTGACAGCCTTGCCCGGCTCGGGTACGGCCCGGACCCAGTAACGCATGTTTTTAAGCGGAAACCGGAGTTTGAGCTGGCGCTGCAGCAGACGTTCGGCATCGGTGTCCTGGTACAGCCTGCCATCGGCAGCCTTGAGGGTGACTTGTGAACCCTGCTGCTGGATATGAGCCATCAGCGCCCCGGTCAGCGGATTGTTGATGTCCATCCGGTACTCACCATTACCCTGCTGCACCCAGCTCATGCCAAAAGACCAGCTCTGCTGACGGATGCTCAGGCCCACCCGACCATCCAGGGTCCATTGGCGCATGGCGGCCAGACGCTGCTGACGCCGGACCCATTGCTGCTCGGGCGTGGCGCTGGCTACCGGAGCCGAGGTCGCCGGCATCCGGGGCTGGGTGGTACAACCCGCCACACTGAGCAGGCACAGCAGCAAAATGCTGTTTTTTATCATGCAGAAACATCCCTTTTATCAAGCAGGCAGCCCGTCAGACGGGCTGCAGATCACACATCAGTCACTACGACACGGGTCACTGGTTGGCTTTGTTGGTCAGATCAGCCAGCTTGCCCCTGACTTCCACCAGCATCTTATCATCCGGATGTTTGGCCAGCATCTCGGTGAGCAGCTTTTGTGCCTCTTCCGGCTGCCCGTTAAGGGACAGCACTTCCACCAGATGGCTGGCAATTTCCGGATCGCGCATCTTCTCGAATGCCTGACGCAGGTATTTCTCCGCCCCGGCAATATCCGCCTTCTTGAACAGTACCCAGCCCATGCTGTCCAGAATGGCAGGACTCTCGGGCTGCAGTGCCAGCGCCTTTCTGATCAGCTCCAGCGCCTCGTCATAGCGTTCGGTACTGATGGTCAGCATGTAACCCAGGGCATTGAGGGCATCGGCATCCGCCGGATCATCCTTGATCAGCTCATTCAGATCGGCTTCGGCCTGTGCCACGTCGCCCATACGGTCATAAGACAGTGAACGGGCATACAGCACATCACGGCGACTGCTGCCGAAAGCTGCCGCCTGAGTATAGGCATCGACGGCCTCCTGATATTCACCGGCATCATGCAGAAGCTGTCCCTCCGCCATCAGCAGCATCACCTTGCGCCCGTCAATGCTGGCATCCTTCATCTGTGCCGCCAGCCACTCCCGGGCGGTATCCAGTCCCTTTTCCTGCCGGATCAGGGCACTGACCCGACCAATGGCCTCACGGGCGAAATCCCCATTGATGGCATCCTCATAGGCCTTAATGGCATCCTCGTAACGCTTCTGCCCTTCATAAATCTGCCCCAGAAAATAACTGGCCTCGTATTTGCGTCCCGGCACGGCCAGCAGCTTCTGCATCAGCGGCTCGGCAAAGGCAAACTCTTCCTGCTCCAGGTAAAGCAGACCCAGCGTATAGAGAATGTCGGTATTATCGGGCTGACTCTTGTAAAGCTGCATGAACAGCGGGCGGGCCTCGTCACGGCGGTCGGCCATGATCAGCATGCGTCCGAACTCCAGCTTCAGGTTGGTATCATCCGTCTCCTTGATCACCGGCTCCAGCACGGCAATGGCTTCATCCGGACGCTTGAGGGCAATCAGGGTCTTGGCCTCCACTCTCAGGGCTGTTCTTTCTGGGCCTTGTCCCCCCTGGCTGCCGCCAGCTTGCTGGCCTCCAGTGCCTGTTCAGGATGATCCGCATTCAGCGCCATGCTGGCCACGACCAGCTGCACCCGGGCCGAATCATCCACACTGGCGGCATAACGCTGGAAAATCTCATAAGCATCCGCAGCACCCGACTCCAGTGCCAGTAGGGATACCACGTACTCAAACCCGTGTCCTTCCTTCTTTTCCATGTAATCCCGAACCCAGACCACATCATCCAGGGCCTCGTCATACTGTTTGAGACGGGTACGCAGCAGAATGCGGTACTGGCGCGCATCGACCGATGCCGGCTCCAGCTTCGCCCAGCGCTCCAGCAGTTCACCGGCCAGATCGGTATTCTCGGACTGCAGGGCCAGCTCTGCCGCACGGCGCACCAGCTCCGGATCCTGACTTTCGGAGGCTGCGGCAGCATAATGCTCGGCAGCCTGTTCAATCTGGCCATTGCGCACCAGCATCTCCGCCAGCATCACGTTATACATCTGATAACTCTGTTCGGATGCAAAGGCACTGCCGGTAACGCTTGATGGCGTCTGCTCGGTATCGGCCAGCACCGGGCGGCCCAAGGCACAGCCGACAAAAAGAAGCGCCAAGGAAATACCGGCCAACGGACGGGAAGACAGCTTTTGTGACATTTTATTCTCCGGTATCCTCAGATACCTTTAACGGTGAGATCAATACCCAAATGAGGTATTTTCACTGATTAGCCTTAATTAGCCTTGTAATCCTGTATAACGTATCAGAAAATTTGCGGTTCTTGAAATGATTTGTACGGCTGGTAAACGCTTCCCGGATGTCCATCTTTGTCGTTGGTGTAAACCATAAAACAGCGCCCGTCGCTATACGGGAACAGGTTGCCTTCCCTGCAGAACAACTGGATGAAGCCTTGGCAGCCCTGAAAGCCATGACGCATGGCACTCAGGAAAACCTCATCCTGTCGACCTGCAACCGTACCGAGCTTTATGCTGCCGGTACCGATGCCCGCACCCCACAGCAACTGGCGCACTGGCTGGCCGACTTCCACGCCCTCCCACCGGCGCAGCTGGAGCCGCATCTTTTCGTACATCAGCAGCAGGATGCCGTACGCCATGCCCTGCGTGTTGCCTGCGGACTCGACTCCCTGATTCTGGGAGAACCCCAGATACTGGGACAGCTGAAGACCGCCCTGCAGGAAGCCACCCGCCGGGGAAACACCGGCCACAACCTCAGCCGCCTGATGCAGCATGCCTTCACGACCGCCAAAAAGGTGCGGACTGAAACCCGCATCGGTGCCAATCCGGTCTCCGTGGCATTTGCCGCCGTCAGTCTGGCACGGCGCATTTTCAGTGATCTTGGCGAACAAACGGCACTGCTGGTGGGTGCCGGTGAAACCATGGAGCTGGTAGGCCGCCACCTGAGCGGGCAGCACATCGGCCATCTCATCATCGCCAACCGCAACCTTGAACGTGCGCGGGTACTGGCCGGCAGCCTGAACGGGAGCGCCATTGCCCTGACCGACATCGGTGAGCACCTGCACCAGGCCGATGTGGTCATCTCGTCCACCGCCTCCCCACTGCCGGTGATCGGCAAAGGCATGGTTGAAAGTGCCCTCAGGCGTCGCAAACACCGCCCCGTCTTCATGGTCGACATTGCCGTTCCACGTGACATTGAACCGGAAGTGGGAGACCTGGATGATGTTTACCTCTACACCGTTGATGACCTGCAGTCCGTGATTGAGGAAAACCTGCGCTCGCGTCAGGCGGCTGCCGAACAGGCTGAAACCATGATCAGCAATGAGGTGCAGCATTTCATGGGCTGGCTGCGGGCCCAGGAGCAAATGGCCGTGATTCGCGAGTTTCGCCACCAGGTCGGCCTTACCCGTGATGATGTACTGGAAAAAGCTAGGCGCATGCTGGAAACCAAAGGTGCAGATGAAGCCCTCAACTTTCTGGCTCATACCCTGAGCAACAAGCTGGCACACGCCCCGACCCAGGCCATGAATCAGGCCGCCCATCAAGGCGATAGCCACCTGCTGGAGCAGGCCAGAATCCTTTTCAACCTCAAGACCGATCCGAATCCGTGAAAGCCTCCATCCTTCAGAAACTGGAACAGCTGCATGAGCGCTACCAGGAAGTTGCCGCCCTGCTGAGCGATGCCGGGATCATCGCCGACCAGGAACAGTTCCGCAGACTTTCGATTGAATACAGCCAGCTGGAACCGGTAGCCAAAGGGTTTGAGGATTACCGCCAGACCCGGCATGACCTTGAAAACGCCCGTGAGCTGCTGGCTGATCCTGAAATGCGCGCCATGGCGGAAGAAGAACTGGAAGCGGGACGCATCCGCCTGCAGGAGCAGGAGCTGGCACTGCAGAAAGCCCTCCTGCCCCGTGACCCGCACGATGACAGTGACATCTTCCTGGAAATTCGGGCCGGAACCGGCGGTGATGAGGCGGCGATCTTTGCCGGTGACCTGTTCCGCATGTATGCACGCTACGCCGAACGCCAGCGCTGGCAGGTGGAGATTATCAGCCAGAATGCCGGTGAGCATGGTGGCTACCGTGAAATCATTGCCGGTGTATCCGGTACCGGTGTCTACGCCCGGCTCAAGTTTGAATCCGGTGCCCACCGGGTCCAGCGTGTGCCTGAAACTGAATCCCAGGGCCGCATCCACACCTCTGCTGCGACGGTGGCGATCATGCCGGAGGTCAAGGCGGTTGAAGCCGAGGCCATCAATCCGGCGGATCTGCGCATTGATACCTTCCGGGCCTCCGGAGCGGGCGGACAGCACATCAACAAGACTGACTCGGCTATCCGTATCACCCACCTGCCCAGCGGTATTGTCGTTGAATGTCAGGATGAACGCTCCCAGCACAAGAACCGGGCAAGGGCCATGGCCCTGCTGCAGTCACGCCTGTTTGAAATCAAACGCCAGCAGCAGGCCGATGAGCAGGCGGAAACCCGGCGCAATCTGGTCGGCAGTGGCGACCGTTCCGAGCGCATCCGTACCTACAATTTTCCTCAGGGGCGACTGACGGATCACCGTATCAACCTGACCCTGTACCGCCTGGATGAAGTGATTGAAGGCGACCTTGACCCGGTGATCGAGCCGCTGGTGAATGAGTATCAGGCTGACCAGCTGAATGCACTGGCCGATGAATGAGTCAGCCATCCGCAATCTGATCCGCAGCGCCAGTGCCGGACTGGCAACTGTCACCGAGGCACCGCAGCTGGAAGCGGAGCTGTTGCTGGCCCACTGCCTGAACAAACCGCGCAGCTACCTGTACACCTGGCCGGAGCGTGTGCCCGACACGAATCAGTGCCAACGGTTTCAGCAGCAGGTGCAGGCACGGCAGCAGGGCTGGCCGGTCGCCTACCTGCTGGGTGAACGTGAATTCATGGGCCTGCGTCTCCAGGTGACACCGGCCACACTGATCCCGCGTCCGGAAACCGAACTGCTGGTGGAGCAGGCCCTGCTGCATCTGCCCGTGCAGGCCCCGGCTCGGGTACTGGAGCTTGGCACCGGCAGTGGTGCCATTGCCCTGGCCATGGCGCATGTCCGCCCCGATCTGCAGATAACGGCCACGGATATTTCCGGCGATGCCCTGAACATGGCACAACACAATGCCCGGCAGCTGGGGATAAGTACGGTGAATTTTCTGGCTTCGGACTGGTTTTCCGCGCTTCCGGCAGGCATGCCGTTTGCCCTGATTGTCGCCAACCCACCCTATATCGCTGCTGCTGATCCGCATCTGGAACAGGGAGATTTACGCTTTGAGCCACAGATGGCACTGGTCTCAGGTGCGGACGGTCTGGATGCCATCCGTACCATTGTCCAGCAGGCCGGGCGATACCTTACGCCGGGGGGCTGGTTGCTGTTTGAGCATGGTTTTGATCAGGGGCCGGCCTGCTGCAAATTACTGCAACAGGCCGGCTATCAGGCGGTTGACTGCCTCAGGGATATGGCCGGCCTGGATCGCATCAGTCTGGGCCAGCACTTTCCCTTGAGGCAGGCTTTGCAGTCTGCCGGCTAGTTTCCGGTCGTGGTGGTCGTTGCCGTTGCCTCATCGGTCGTATTGTCATTCTTCCAGAATACCCTGGGCAGCAACCGGGTCAGGTCCACCATTTCGCTATAACCCCCACTGCCGTCCGGCGTAGTGTTGTTGTTGTCCAGCAGCGGCAGATCACTCTTGCCCACCCGGACGGTAACGGTCTGGTAGCAGTCACCTGCCGTGCACTCGCCACCATCCTCGGCAGTCAGGGCCCCGAAAATCACCTGTGGCATGTCCAGAATCTCGTTCGAGCCAGCGTTGACAAAATCATCCTTGCTGCCACCGCCATCCCCGTCATCCCGGTCCAGATTGGCCACGGGCGCACCGGTCATGATATCGAGCACATAGGCCCGTGACATGTTGGTAGCAGGCTGACAGGCATTCACCACACTCTGGTTCCCGTTTTCATCCGTCCGGGAGAAGGTGGTGAACAGAACCTTGTCCAGGAAGGTCAGGGCTGGCGCCAGTACCTTCTCGGCATAACGGGCTGTGAAGGGATAATACCAACCCTTCTTATCCTCGTACTCCAGGAAGTTCTTCTGATGCTCCGCCGTACTGTCTTCCAGCATCTGGTCACGCGGCACCAGGGCGCTGTCCAGAATCGGATAATAAGGATCATTGGCCGGCACTGCGGTATAGACATACTTATCACGCAGGACATAGAAACGGTCTTCGGTGTCAGCACTCAGCGGATGGGTCCGATAGCCGCTGCCCAGGGCCACGGTCAGCAGGGGCTCTCCCTTTTCCAGCCGCAGGGCCACATCCGGCTCATAAAAGAACATGCGGTTGTCGGGATTCATGTCTCCGCCTCCCAGTTCAGCCAGCTTGGTCAGGCGTGCCTTGCTGTAATCATAAGTCCCATTCTGGCCCTGCTCGATTTCCATGTCCACGCGCCAGACATTGCCACCGGTATCGGAAAAGTACAGGCGATCCAGAGACCCGTTGTTGTCCATGTCCAGAATGCGGATATCACCCGGAATGCTGTCCTGCAGCTGACTGCCGCCCGTCAGGGAGCCACCATTGGAGCCGGTCCGCTTGACGGACCAGACCAGGGCCCCGGTTTCGGCATCCACCATATAGACATCATGCCCCAGTGTATCCGCCGGACGATTGCTGCCACTGCCCAGACCGTTGTTGCCGATCAGGGTATCCTTGACCGGATCATAGCCGCCACCAAAAACCATCACATACTTGAGCTCACCGCTGGTGCTGGTTGTGCTCTTGAGCCGGATCCGGGCCAGTGTCGGCCGGGACCAGGTTTCGCCCAGGGTGGCAAAGACGGTGCTGGAAGGGCCAATACGCCACTTCAATACAGGCTTGCTGTCCGGATCGGTAATATCCAGGGCGTAATACATGCGCCCGCCACGACGCAGGCCGAAATACAGAAAAACTTTGTCATCACCATCGATCTGGCCATTGCTGTTTTTATCCTGACGCCAGATCGACAGCGGGCCATCGATACCGTAGATGTGGTGGCGATAATCGTCATTGCGGAAAAATGCATCCTGGTTTTTCAGCAGTGGAGCCGGCATGAACGCCCATTTTTCAACCCCGGTCTCGGCATCAAGCGCATGCAGGAAACCTTCATTGGTAGCCGAAAAGACAATCGTGCTGTCGCCATAATCCACCACGACCGGCTTGCTGTTGAGCATGTCACCCATGTGATTGCGTGCCACCCCGTCAGTACCCCCCACACCATCCTTGTAGCCACGGACAAAGTTCAGCAGCGTGGTGCGGTAAGCAGTAGAGACCGGCTCGCCCGGACAGGTCGTGACTTCGGCAATATTGACACAGCCGTCCAGGGTATCCGGATCACCGAACACCTGCACCTTGTCACCGTTGCAGTCCGTGTAATTTCCCTGACAGCTCATGCCGGTCGGGCCGGCATCGCCATTCAGCTCAACCAGACGATTTTTGGTCTGCCGGGTATCCGGTGTCAACATGGCACTGGTAATGTCGGCGTTGTCGGCACTGATGGCAACCAGGGCCGAACCGACATCGGTCCAGAGTTTACGTGCGTCCGGTGCCGGCAGCTTGTTGGCCGCTCCACCGACGGTCACATCACTGCCATGCACCTGTGATGACCACAGATCACGGGCTTGAGGCCGGAAGCGGCTGTTTTCATCCAGGGCCGGATTGCCGGCTGCATCCACAATCTGGCCACCGCTGAGGGTGAACTTGCGCAGATTGCCCGGCCACTGCGGTGTGGTCATGCTGTCAAATACCGGAATATAGACACTGCTGCCATGTGACAGGACACTGTTTTCATCAATGGCATAACTGGGCGAAGCAAAGGAGTAGGAATTCTTCTGCACGGCATTCAGTACATTGCGGAATGCCTTGGAGAGTTCGTCGGCATTATTGGCCGAGAAGGCCCCCTCTTCCGCCGTCGCCAGCGAATTGAGATACGCCGTTCCCTCCGGATCGTCCGTCAGCGCGTAGGCGACTGTATAGGTCAGGACATTCTGGGTGCCGGACAGCTCCGGTGCCTGATCGGTATCCGCCAGAAAACGGGTCAGTTCAGGACCACATTTGCCACTCTTGAATCCCTGTGGTGCATCCTGACAGCCACCACCCAGAATGTCTGACAGGTTGACGGGCAGATTCGCCGAGGTCATGTCCGGCTTGATGAGAATGGAAGTCGGGGAAGGCAGGGGAGCATCAGGATCCACGACTTCCGGATAACGGTTAATCCCGTCAGCGATACTGCTGGTCCGGTAAGGGTACTCTGGCCGCCCATCCGACATCACAACCAGATAATTGGCCTGACAGCTGTGCTCGATGGGAGAAGTGTAGGCCATGTCACCCTCATAGCCCCCCGGGCACAGATCATGTGTACAGAAAACCAGCTCCTCGGTACAAGTGAAGTCATTGTTTTCACAACAGGGCGTTTGTCCCGGCAGACCGGTAGCGGGATTCAGGGGACACTGGTTCTGCTGGGCCGGATCAGTGATCCAGTTACAGCAGCCGCCCTGGGTCACCGTCTTGCAACTGGCCGGGTCTTCGGTACCATTGCACTCTCCCCAGCTCTGGCCACACTGTTTTTTGACCGGACTGGTGCAGGCATCCAGCCCTCCCGTATAAGTGCTGGGATGGGCGGCAGCAATAAAGCTGGGTGGCTGCTTGCCCCAGAATACCGCCTCACCCCGGAAATAGCGCATAGCCTCAAACAGTGAATCCACAATCGGGGTAGGACCGTCGGCAGTCCAGCTGTCAACGATGTCAGCCAGAAATGTCCGCACCGGCGTCTGAGGTGTCGGGTCCGGCAGATTATCGACAACGCCATTGACAACATCATAGGCATCGGTATCCACCTGGATGGTCGGAAAATTAACTCCCTTGACAAAGCTCCAGTTACTGCCAAAGACTTTGTAATCCTTGCTCCAGTCCGAATTGGCATAATGCATCAGGCCGACATTCATATCGGGTGGTGCATCCTCCATCACCTGCCGGAAAGTCTCTTTCAGGACATCCATCCGGGTCTGACCACTACCATCCGAAAGGAGATCAGCCATGCTGCCGGAGGAATCCATCAGGAACAGGACATTGGGATTGACGCTGCTGGCCTGGTTCTGAAAAAAGATTTCGGTTTCATCGGCCTGTACCGGTGTCAGCACCAGTAACAGCAAACTGCTCAGCCACACCCCGAGCAGGGGCTTCAGAAATTGTGGCAAGGTGTTCATTGGCATGCTTCCTCTTGTTATATGCTTCTGCAACTGCCCGTATCCAGACTCAGTTCCAGCAGTCCGTGCCGCTGGCGGTCTTGCGTCCCATGTGGTCCAGATTGAAGCGGCTGCACCCGGTATCACCAGCCTGACTGCCGCCGGAGCGGGGACCAGCCTGCAGGGTGAAACCACTGCAGGCATTGGCAGCCGTTCCCTGACAACCGCCCGGTGTCACACCCGAAATACTGAGTTCATACTCCCGCTCCGGACTGTCGATCTTGTCGTCACTGACGGAATAGCCCAGCTGGGCCAGGGTGCTGGCATAACTGTAATTGCGGGTGTAATAAGTTTCCTGACGCTGGGCCAGCTGCTGCAGGCCGACCTTGGCATCAGAGCGCTTGCTCTTCCTGACCTGCTGCAGGTAGCTCGGATAGGCAAATGAGGCCAGGATGGCCACAATCACCACCACAATCATCAGTTCTATCAGGGAAAAACCTGCATTCCTTCTCGCTGCCATTTTTGTTGTCATGTTGATACCGTATTATTTCTGAAAGACCCGCCACAAGCCCTGTGCCATGATCTTCATCTGAATCTTCGCCCGTGCTGCCCGGCTATTGCCCTGCGAGTGCATCCCCTTGGGCAGGAACGTACTTGATGACACCGACCGAATGTTTTGCACGTGTACCCTGCAGGCTGGCTTTGGAAATCACGGCAAACTGGCGGCAATCAAAGCTGCCGGTTTTCGGCAGCTGGGAAACAGACATGGCGAACCCTTCCTGCCCCGAGCACATGGCAGTCCCCTTCATCCACACTTCACCGACGGCACTGACCTGACTGCCTTCAATCTGATAGTGGTACGGATGTTTGTAGGGCACACCGCCGGATGCCTCCTCAATACTGTTCATTTCAATAATATCCTCAAGCGCCGACTCGGACCCCTGATAAGTCATGACCCGCAACAGACTGTTGTTGGTGATACGGGTATCCGTGATCCCCATACGGGCCGCGGCCACCCCGATGATGGTCAGGGTCAGAAGAATGATCAACCCCCACAACAGGATTGACCCCTGCTGCCGGCTGCCCATGCCGCATCGGCCTGTTACCATTGTGCTCATTTAAACCGTCTCCATCATTAATCGCTTTCAACCCGGCGGGCGACATTGCGCAACCGGATGGTGGTGGTATAGACCGCACGCTTGTAGCGATCCGGCCCGGCCTCTATGGTCTGGTCCAGCAACTGGTAAGAGCCCGACTGACTGTCGGGATAAATCGGATCGATGGAGCGCATCAGCAATGCCACCTGCACACTCAGTATCCGGCTCCAGGCATTGCTGGCCTGCACCTGGGTTGCCGTCCAGTAATTGTCGGCAGCCCGGTCCCCATTCATGTCCACACCGTAACGGAACTGGATATTCTCGACCCCCTGCGCCCAAGGCTGGGATGAGATATTGTTGGACCCGCCACACTGCAGGGCCGGTACCTTATCGCCCACGGCATTGCGGAAATTGTCAGGATCGACCCGGAACGAATTGTAAACCTGCCCGATATCACGACTGGGTGTTTTATCCGGCAGGCACTCAGGGCTCAGGCTGGACCCGTTACAATCGACAAACAGGCTGTCATCGGCCAGATACGAGACACCAATGGTATCGCCACCGTTGCTCCGGGTGCCATCGGCAGCGCTGTTGATGATATTGGGTGCTCTGGGGTTGACGGCACTGCCGCTGCAGGCTTTCTGGGTGATGCTGGTTCCGGACGGAATGACGTAATTCTGGACCGGCATCCCGGAGGTACCGGCATAACCGGCATGCTCGATGTGCTCGGTCAGCACCCTCAGGGCCATGCGGGCATTTTCATCCAGCTCGGAAATCTGGTCACGGGTGGCGTAACTCTGCTTACTGCTGAGATAAACCGTCCCCACGCCGGCCACGATGAACAACCCCAGGGTCATGGCAAGCATGAGCTCCAGCAGGGTCAGACCGGATTGTTTGCATTTTACGCATATACCTGTTCTGATCATGATTTCTGCTCCTCCCTACAGTACGGCCTGTAACAGCACTTCCATCAGCTCACCCTCGGCCCCCAGCGTATCCGCCACCTGACGGTCGCCCAGCCGCTCGACCCACTCCAGCCGGATCTGCACACCGGCAGCGCAGCTCACCGGGCAGGATACGGTCAGAGCCCCTCCCGGCAACTGTGCCTGGACCCCACTGTTCTGAACACTGGTACTGGTCGTGATATTCCCGCACTGGACCGTGTAAAGGTCATAGTGAGCCAGCTCGGTATCGGTGCAATTGCTGCCTGTATCACAGACCGGATCGGGGGGGGTATTGCAGTCGGTACTGACATCGGCATAATCGCCACGACGGGCGGCATCCCGGTTGCTGCGCATGCGCTCCAGCAGTTCATACACCTGAAAGGAGGCCTGCTGGCGGCTGGAGGCATTCTGGGTATTCTTGAGGGTGGACACCTGCAAACCGGCCAATCCCAGCAATCCGACGGACAGGATCAAGGCAGCGGCCATTACCTCAATCAGGTTGAAACCACGTTGTCTGTGCAAGATTTTATTTTTCATGATTATTATCAGCTACTGAACAGGAACTGGCGTAACACTTACCAGTATCACAGGGCATCAATAAATTTGATTTATAATTATGGATAAACAGGCATTTTTGCCGCATGAACGGCAGGCTGCCCGATTTTCCTGCAAATCAGTGCAAACGACGGGACTGATAAGGATCAAGCCGGTTTGGCACCCCCAGCAGACGCAGCACCTTTTCCAGCTCCCGACCGGTTTCGCCAAACTCGATACGGGACAGCATCAGCTCTTCAAGAATCCTGCGTGCAGGGCTGACCTGCCCGGGATTGACGCCCCGTCCTGTGTCTGCCTCCCGATGATTCATGCTGCTAATCCCCATGATGCTTTCTCAGACTATAGTACAGCCTTGCTGAATCAGACCTTGAAAAAAGCCCTGACAGACAGGGAAACGGTCAGCGCTCATGATCAAAAGACAGCGGCATTCCCCGTGCCGGACAATCAGGCAACTGCCCGGCCTGATACACCTGCTGGCCATTGACCCAGGTGGCCCGGATCGAGGAGCGGAACGGATAGCCGTCAAAGGGGCTCCAGCCGGAACGGGACAATACCTGATAATGGCTGTCACGAAATGGCTGCTCCAGATCAACCAGCACCAGGTCCGCCCAATAGCCTTCACGGATGAATCCACGCTCAGGAATGCCAAACCGCTCGGCCACCCGATGGCTGGTTTTTTCAGCAATCAGTTCCAGGGAGAAAATGCCGTCGTGGTAATGCTCCAGCAAGGTGATCAGGGCATGCTGCAACATGGGCATACCGGAGGTAATGTCAAAATAATTGCTGCTGCGCTTGGCTGCCAGGCTAACCGCATGATGGCCGGTACCGATCAGTTCAATGCTGCCATCCAGTACCCCCTGGATCAGGCCGGCCCGGTCTTCAGCGGTTTTCACGGCGGGATCAAGCTTCAGCAATGGCCCCAGTGCCGGATAATCCTCATCACAAAAGTGCAGCCAGGGCACGGCGACTTCGGCACCGATCAGCTGGTCATCCTGCGCCAGCTCACCCAGCAATCCGGTTTCACGCACGGAACTGACCTGCATCAACTGCAAACGGCACCCGGCCTTTCTGGCCAGCTGCAAAACCCGCTGTGTAGCCTCGAAAACCGCTTCGTCACTGTGGATCAGGGAATGATTCTCAACGGGTATTTCATCACCGTAAATACCCCGGTAGCTTTCCTCGTTTTCCGTGACTGCAGGACGATCCGCGCAATGGGCCACCAGCGGCACAGCTGCCTGCTGAAACAGCTGCTCCAACTGCTCCGGATCCTCAAGCATCACGGCTGCATTATCTGTCCCGGCACCCAAAAACAGATTGATTCCGCACACCAGCTGCGTATCCAGCGCCCTGACAGCCTCCAGATTGTCGGTGGTTGCGGTGAGGTAGAAACCAAAATTGGCATGACAGTGGCCACCACACTCGCCCCGCAACGTCTCCAGACTGCCCGGCGTTGTCAGCAGCTGCTTTCCCGCGCCGACCTCCAGCAGCGTGGTCACGCCACCAGCCACCGCCGCACGGCTTTCTGCGGCCAGCGTGGAAAAGCCGTTCTGGCATACGGACTGGGAATCAATCATGCCCGGTAACAAATACCGCCCCCCGGCGTCCAGAACCTGATCCGCCGCCCGCCCCTGCAAAGCACCAAGCGCCTCAATCCGTCCGTGCCGGATCAGGACATCACCCTCCAGCACCGTTCCTTCATTGACAATATGCGCATTGACAATCAACAGGGAAGCCATCAGGGCACTCCATCAACAATAAGGCACGGGTCAGGCATGCCGACGCTCAAGCACCAGAAAGGTGCACGAATAGGGGTTTTTTGCATCAGCTTCGCTCTCAAAACGCCGGCATTCCTGCCACTGTCTGTCATCAAGGGAACCCGGAAAACAGGTATCTCCCTGGAGCCTGGCATGAACCAGTGTCAAATAAATACGCTGTGCCAGCGGAAGAAAATGGGCGTAGAGCTGTGCTCCGCCAATGATCATGATTTCAGGCGCTGCACCTGACAGGGCCTGCACTTCCTCCGGTGCCGATACCACTTCGGCCCCCCGGGCCTGGAATCCGTCCGAACGGGAAACAACAATATTGCGCCGCCCCGGAAGCGCCCTGCCCAGTGACTCCCAGGTTCTGCGCCCCATGACAACCGGCTTTCCCAGCGTATTCTGCCTGAACCAGGCCAGATCAGCCGGCAGGTGCCAGGGCATGTCCCCCTGCAGGCCGATCACGTGCTCCGGGGTCATGGCCACAATCAACGCATACAAAACCGCAACCCTATTTTACAACCCGCAACGAAGGGCGCGAACGTGGCGGCGGGTTATCCTCACCCAGATCATCATCGTCCCTGCTGTCACTGCCCTGCCCATCAGCTTCCGGCTCATCGACAAGGGGTTCAGGGGATAAGGCCGCATCCTGGTCCGGGGAGTCAACAGCACTCAGACCAGGACGCCGACTGCCTCCCGCGTCCTCCGGTGCTTCACCAGTCCCGTCATATTCCGTTTCCGGAAAGCTGACCATCTCATTGGGGGTTTCACGTGCATAAATGGCGATCACAGCCGGCATGGGGCAATAAAGGTAATGGGCAACACCACTGAAGCGGGCCGTGAAACTGACAGCACTGTTATCCATGACAAAATCCCCGACAGCACCAGGGTGGATGTTAAGCACAATCCGCCCGTCACGGACATAACGTCGCGGAACTTCCACATCCGCCAGCGTGGCATCCACCACGATGTGGGGTGTCATGCCATTATCGACAATCCAGTCGTAAAACGCCCGCAGCAGGTAGGGACGTTTGGGCGTTGTGGTTCTGGTCGTCGTACTCATGGCCGGATTGCTTTTTCCACCTTGCTCAGGGACTGCTGAAAACCGTCACGGGAAAAAATGCGGTCCATGTACTTGAGGATGGGACGGGCCTGTTTGCCGGAAACATCAATTCCGTATTTGGGCAGACGCCACAACACCGGCCCGATGGTGCAATCCACCAAGGTATATTCATCACTCAGAAAGTAGGGCTTGATCGAAAACACTTCCGCAGCCGACAGCACACCTTCACGCAGAATCTTGCGCGCTGCTTCCGCCAGCTTGGCATCACCGCTTTCAATATCATCAATCAGTGAAAACCAGTCCTTCTCAATCCGGTACAGGGCCAGACGCGAGTGGGCACGGGCAACCGGATCGACCGGCATCAGGGGCGGATGGGGAAAGCGCTCATCCAGATACTCCATGATGATGCGGGCGTCATACAACACCAGGTCCCGGTCAATCAGGGTCGGCGTGGTATTGTAGGGGTTCAGCTCAGCCAGCTCTTCCGGCTTGTCATTCGGATCCACATTCAGGATATCGACCGTGATGTCCTTTTCCGCCAACACCGTGCGCACCCGGTGGCTGTCGGCGCAGTCCTGGGAGGAAAACAGGGTCATGACGGAACGGCGGCTGGAAATCGATGCCATGGCAGCGAAAGCTCCTTGTTCTCGTAGTTTTCATGCAAAAAACAAAGGCTACCCGGAACAGGTCCGGATAGCCCGTGGATTTTATACCAGAAGGGTGTTAATGAACATCCTTCCAGTATTCTTTCTTCAGGAAGTAGGCAAATACGGCAAACAGTCCCAGATAAATCAGCACCCAGACACCAATGCCCCTGCGATGCAACTGGGCCGGCTCACCGACATAGGTCAGGAAGTTGGTGAGGTCACGCACAATCTGGTCATATTCAGCCGGGGAGGCCGTACCTTCCTGCTCCAGTACCAGCTTCGGTTCAGCATGCGCATCGGCCCCTTCTGCCGCATGTTCCAGCGTCTGATAACCCTGCAGCTCCCACAACACATGCGGCATGCCGGCATTGGCGAACACGGTATTGTTCACCCCCAGCGGACGTGAAGGGTCAAGGTAGAAGGATTTCAGAAAACTGTAAATCCAGTCCGGCCCGCGTGAACGCCCGGTCAGTGACAGGTCCGGCGGCGCATTACCGAATGCCTCACTGCCGTATTTAGCCGTCATGCCGTTCTTCATCAGCTCGCCCACCTTGGTCGGCTCTCCGTCTGTGCGGGTGAAAATCAGGTTGTCGGCCACCTGCTCATCCGTCAGCCCCAGGTCCAGACCCACGCGGTTGTAACGGCTGAAGTTCAACGAGTGACAGCCCATGCAGTAGTTGACAAAGTACTTTGCTCCGCGCTGCAGGCTTTGTTCATTATGGACATCAATATCGGCATGCTGCAGCGCCACCTCCTCGGCTGCATGACCGGCGGACAGGGGGAGCATGACAGCACCCAACGCAAACAGGATTCCTGCAATTGTGTTTTTCATGGCCTTGCTCCTCATTCAGTCACCCGCTCAGGGACCGCTTTTTCCTGATTGAAATCCTTCCGGTAGGCTGGCAGCAGCAGGGTCGCACCCAGATAAAGCAGAATCAGGGGGAACTGCTTGATCATCTGGGCCGCTTCTTCCGTGGCCTCGGCGTTGAAACGGAAAATGATGTCATAAAGCACCACGACGCCGACCAGAATGCCGAACCATTTGACATAGTTGACCCTCTGCGGATAGCTGTGCAGCCACAGCACGACAAAGAACAGGAAGTAGAGCTGGGTCATGCGGGTACCCAGCTCCTTGAACACCGGCGTGACCGGCTCGACCCCCATCCAGCCCAGCACCAGGAATACCAGGGCAAACAGGATCAGGTTGGTCTTGTGGGCCTTGTTGCGGTAGCGCCAGGACTTGATCGGATTTTTATCCAGCCAGGGCAGCAGAAACAGCACAATAATCGCCGAAAACATGGCCAGCGTGCCGTACCAAGGGTCGGGAATGGCACGCAGCACGGTGTAGAACGGCGTGAAATACCAGACCGGTGCAATGTGTGCCGGGGTCTTGAGCGGATTCGCCGGTTCAAAGTTGGGTTTTTCCAGGAAGTATCCCCCCATCTCCGGCGCGAAGAAAACAATGGCGAAAAACACAAACAGGAAGACCGCCACGCCCAGAATATCCTTCACGGTGTAGTAGGGATGGAACGGAATGCCGTCCTTGGGAGCCGTCTCTTCCCAGCGGTTGCCTTTCGGTCCCTGCTTGATTTCAACACCATCCGGGTTGTTGGAACCCACGGCATGCAATGCCACAATGTGCACGAACACCAGCGCCGGCAGGATCAATACCGGCAGGAAGAAATGCAGAGCAAAGAAACGGTTCAGGGTGGCGTCGGACATGACGAAATCACCCCGGATCCAGGTGGAAAGCTCGTTACCGACCAGTGGCACGGTATTGAACAGGTTGACGATAACCTGGGCCCCCCACAGGGACATCTGACCCCAGGGCAGCAGATAGCCCATGAAGGCCGTCGCCATCAGCACCACATAGATGGCCATGCCGATCAGCCACAGCAGCTCGCGCTTGCCCTTGTAGGACCCGTAGATCAGGCCCCGGTACATGTGCAGGTAGACCACCACGAAAAACGCGGAAGCACCCGTGGAATGCATGTAGCGGATAAACCAGCCCCCCGGTACGTCACGCATGATGTACTCGACCGAGGCAAAGGCCAGTGTGGCATCCGGTTTGTAATGGAAGGCCAGAAACAGGCCGGAGAAAATCTGGAACACCAGCACCAGCAGGGCCAGCGAGCCGAAGTAATACCAGAAGTTGAAATTCTTGGGGGCATAATATTTGGCCAGATGGTAATTCCAGGTTTCCATCAGCGGGAAACGGTCTTCCACCCACCCCAGAAAGCCGGTGTAATCATGCTTTGGACGTTCAGCCATTATGCAGCCCCTCCGTTTTCACCAATCAGGATTGTATGCTCGTCCTCAAAATAATAAGGCGGCACTTCAAGGTTGGCTCCGGCAGGAACATTCTTGAATACCCGCCCGGCCAGATCAAAACGGGAGCCATGGCAGGCACAATACCAGCCACCTTTCCAGTCCGCCCCCAGATCGGCAGGAGCCACCTCCGGGCGATACGTGGGTGAACAGCCCAGATGGGTGCAGATACCGACCAGCACAAGGTACTTGGCTTCCCGTGAGCGGTATTCATTCTTTGCATATTCCGGCTGCTGCGGCATTTCCGACTTCGGATCTTTCAAGCGATTGTCAAGACCGGGTAGCGCCGCCAGCATCTCTTCCGTCCGGTTCACCACCCAGACCGGCTTGCCACGCCACATGACAAGCTGCAACATCCCCGGCTCCAGTTTGCTGATATCAACCTCTACCGGCGCACCGGCTGCCAAAGCCCGTGCACTGGGAGACATTGAATACAGAAACGGAGTCACCAACGCGGCTGCACCGGCTGCACCAACCACGGAGGTTGATGCCACCAGAAAACGGCGGCGCTTAACGTCTACTCCAGAATTTGCCATATCAAGCTCACTCCCAAATTTCCAAACAAGACACTGGCTGTCACCAGGGAACTGCAGCCAGCCAAATTCCTTGACCCCCTGCAGGTTCCACTCCGGTTTCGGGATCACTGCAGACAGTCTGTTAATGCGCGCTGAAAAACCCGCCAGAGTGGCCGGTCTGACAGAAAAACCAAGTCTGTGAACCGGGAGCCGCCCCCGGTAGCGCCGGATCAGATGCAGCCAAATGCAACGCTAATTCGGCGGGGATGATACCACAAAAAAAGCGCTGGAATACCGCCAATCAGGCCGGATTATCAATATCCACGAATTTGTGCTGCAGGCCGAACTGGCCGGCAAGCGCCTGCCCCAGGGCCTGAATACCATAGCGCTCGGTGGCATGATGACCGGCGGCAATGTAATGGATACCGTTTTCACGCGCTTCATGCACGGTCTGCTCTGAAATCTCCCCGCTCAGGAAAGCATCCAGGCCCAGCGCAATGGCATGGCTGATATAACTCTGGGCACCCCCGGTACACCAGCCGATGCTGCGGACGGGATGCTCCCCGCCACTCACCAGCAGTGGTGTCCGGCCCAGAGCCTGTGCCACCTGCTGCCCGAAAGCCGCCAAGGTCATGGCCGCCGGCAGGCAGCCGAAATGCCCTACGCCCTGCAACCCGCGTGCATCCAGCACACCATCGGACAGGATGCCAAGCTGCCGGGCCAGCTGCGCATTGTTGCCCAGCTCCGGATGGGCATCCAGCGGCAGGTGATAGGCAAACAGATTGATGTCATGCGCCAGCAGGGTGGCAATGCGCCTGCGCTTCATGCCGCGCAGGACCGGCGCCTCGTTTTTCCAGAAATAGCCATGATGCACCAACACGGCATCCGCACCTGCCACTACCGCAGCGTCCAGCAGGGCCTGTGAAGCCGTAACGCCGGTGACGATACGGTGAATGGCTGCCCGGCCCTCCACCTGCAACCCGTTGGGGGCATAATCATGGAAGTGTTCCACCTCCAGCTGCTCGGCCAGATAGCGTTCCAGTGCCAGATTTGTGACCATCAGCGGACCTCCCGTGCCAGAATGGCCTCACAAGCCGCCAGCAGGGCCGCTATTTCCGCATCGGTCCCGATGGTGATGCGCAGGTACTCCCGGATGCGCGGTTTGCTGAAATGGCGCACCAGAATGCCACGGGCCCGCAGGGCCTGATAAAACGCCGCGGCATCCCCCTGCGGCGGGCGGGCAAAAATGAAGTTGGCACTGGAAGGCAACAGGCGGAAACCCAGCTGTTCCAGCCCCGTGCACGCTGTCGTGCGGGTATGTGCCACCCGCTCGCACAGCTGTTCCAGATAAGCCCGGTCCGCCACGGCAGCAGCAGCGGCGGCCAGTGCCATGCGCCCCAGCGGATAGGAATTGAAGGAGTTCTTGACCCGCTCCAGGCCTTCAATCAGCGCCGCATCCCCCACCGCGAACCCGACCCGCAGCCCGGCCAGCGCCCGTGACTTGGACAGGGTCTGCACCACCAGCAGGTTGGGGTAGCGGGTAATCAGGGGCACCACCGTTTCGGCCCCGAAATCCACGTAAGCCTCATCCACCACCACCACCGAATCCCGATTGCGTTGCAGCAGCACCTCAATCTCCCTGCGGCTCAGGGCCATACCGGTCGGCGCATTGGGATTGGGGAAAATAATGCCGCCATTTTCAGACGGATAATCGTCCAGAACCAGGCGAAAGTCCTCCCGCAACGGCACCGTGCGGGCCTCAATCTGGTACAATCCCGCATAAACCGGGTAAAAACTGTAGCTGATATCCGGAAACAGCACCGGTTCACCCTGCCTGAAAAAAGCCTGGAACACATGCGCCAGTACTTCATCCGAGCCATTCCCGACAAAGACATTGCCACGTTCAAGCCCGAAGAAGGCGGCCACTGCATCCTTGAGTACCTCCCCGTTCGGGTCCGGGTACAGACGCAGCAACTCGCCTCCGGCGGTCTGAATGGCAGCCAGCGCCAGTGGTGATGGCGGATAGGGGGATTCGTTGGTGTTCAGTTTGATGTAACGCTGATCCTTGGGCTGCTCCCCCGGCACATACGGGTCAAGCTTATGCACCACAGGGCTCCAGTATCGGCTCATGTCCCGCTCCAGCTTGGGCAAAACCGGCATGATATAAGGCCAAAACGGGATTTACCAGCAGGATGCCGGCTCCACCGGGACAATCGTCCGAACCCTTGCGGCAAAATCCGTACCGGAACTACACCTGCAGCATCCCGGTGTGTAAAATAAGTCCGACTCGGATAATTCCCGCCACCCAAGGAACCGCCATGACTTCATTCAAAGCCTTTCGCATCCGGCAGCAGGACAAAAAAATCAGTGCCGGTTTTGCACAGATGACCCTTGACGAGCTGACGGCCGGCGAGGTGGTCATCAAAACCAGCTGGTCCAGCATCAACTACAAGGACGCCCTGGCCGCAACCGGTGCCGGCCGCATCCTGCGGCAGTACCCCCTCAACGGCGGCATCGACGTGGCCGGCAAGGTGGCAAGCTCCACCGACCCGCGCTTTCGTGAGGGTGATCCGGTGCTGGTCTGCGGTTGCGGGCTGTCGGAATACCGGGATGGCGGCTATGCCGAATATGTGCGCATCGGTGCAGACTGTGTGGTACTACTGCCATCCGGCATGACCGAACGGGAAGCCATGGCTATCGGCACTGCCGGTTTTACCGCGGCCCTGGCGGTGATGCGCATGGAGCAGCTGGGACAGCAGCCGGACAGGGGGCCGGTGATTGTCACGGGCGCTACCGGCGGTGTCGGCAGTTTTGCCACCGACATGCTGGCTGCACGCGGCTATCAGGTCACGGCCCTGACCGGCAAAGCGGATCATCACGCCTACCTGCAGGCGCTGGGTGCGAGTGAATTCCTGGACCGGCATACACTGGAGATGGGCACCAAACCCCTGGAATCCATGCTTTGGGGCGGTGCGGTGGATAATGTCGGTGGTGACACCCTGGCCTGGCTCACCCGCACCACCAGACCCTTCGGCAATATTGCCAGCATCGGTCTGGCCGGTGGCTACCAGCTTGAAACCACTGTCATGCCCTTCATCCTGCGCGGGGTCTCCCTGATCGGGATCAACTCCATCGAGATGCCGACCAGCATGCGCACCGAAGCCTGGCAACGGCTGGGCACCGACCTCAAACCACCGCACTTGGAACATATCGTGACCCGTGAAGTGGCGTTTGATGAGCTGCCGGATGCTTTCGGGGGCTACCTGAAAAGCAGTGTGGTCGGGCGTACCGTGGTACGGATCGGGGCCTAGCAGGTGCACAAACGCCCGACGGCTGTTGCCGGCCTGATACTGCTGGCCGGGCTGCTTCCCGCCGCCATGGCCCAGGTGCTGTTTGATACGCCCCGGACCTTTCAGCTGACGCAAAGCTGTCCGGCCCATGTGTCCATCCGCACACAGCGCGGTGCTGAAACCCTGTCCCCCGGCCAGCCTTTCACCGCACTGGGGGAAAACCGGGCCCGGAATCCGACCCATGTGCTGCTGGCCCTGAACAGTGGTCGCAAGTGGGTGGCGCTCAACTGCGGGCATTATGGCAGCACACCGCCCGTGCCACTGCCAGCACCTGCCACCGCCTGCCTGCCCTTTTTCGACCGGGAAAACAATCCGGTCCGGGTCCGGGTTGGCGGTCCGGCAGACATCACACCGCCCCCACCGGCCCTTGATGCCTTCGGACAGGCGGTCACTGCGGTCTGCGGCCCACCGGGGCAGGTGGTCACTGCCGGTGCGTTTCAGGCCCTGATGCGGCGGCATCCGGCGGTGCTGACCCGCACCCGGCAGTTTACCGCCGGCAGGGTATTCGCCGGACGCCCGGCCCATACCGGCAACGATGGCTATCTGGCCGATCTGGCCGAAGCCTGGTTTGCCGTGCATGCCTTTGAACACATTTTCTGTGGTGAGCCGCAGGCCAATGGACCGATCGGCGGCCTGCACTACGCGGGGCGTTACCTGCAGCTGCAGCAGAACGGTCAGGCCTGCCGCATGGACAACCTGCGCCAGAACGAAGTTGTCCCCGGCGTGATCTATTCCATGGGTGTGGTGATGAAAACCCTGGACGGCCATCTGTCACGCTCATCCATCAAGGGTTACGGCCTGACCCTGAGTGCTGAAGACCTCCTGAAAGCCGCCACGGCTGCCTTTGCCGCCAATCCGGGTGCCAGCCGCCAGAAAAGCACCGCCTGCCTGCTGCCGGTGCAGGATGACGGGCACGCCTTTCAGGCGGTATTCGTGCGCCGCCAGACCGGCATCCGCACGTTCTACCCGGACGCCACTCCCGATGCACGCACGCCGGCCTGCAGTCAGCCTGTCCGGCTGCCCCCCCTGCCCTGAGGCCGGACAGGCTTCACCCTGTCCGTGCAGCTGTGCCACAATGGTGGTTTCTGACATGACCGCCGGAGTTGAACCGTGAATGCCGAATTCAAATCCCTGAACATTGCTGTCCTGACCATTTCCGACAGCCGCACGGAAGCCGATGACACCTCCGGCAAGCTGCTGGCGGAGCGCCTGCAGGACACCGGCCACCGGCTGGCACGGAAACACCTGGTACGGGATGACCGTTATGCCATCCGTGCCGTCGTGTCGGACTGGATCGCCACCCCTGATATTGATGCCATCCTGGCCACCGGCGGTACCGGCATTACCGGGCGCGATGGCACCCCCGAAGCAGTCAAGCCCCTGCTGGACAAGGAAATCGAGGGTTTCGGTGAAATGTTCCGGATGCTGTCCTATCAGGAAATCGCCACCTCCACCCTGCAGTCCCGTGCCATTGCCGGGGTCGCCAACAGCACCTTCATCTTCTGCCTGCCGGGCTCCAGCGGTGCCTGCCGTCTGGCCTGGGACCAGCTGATTGTGGCCCAGCTCGACAATCGCACCCAGCCCTGTAACCTGGTGATGCTGATGCCACGCCTGAACGAGGTATAGGGCAGCACCCTCCCCGCCTGGCCCGGCTTTCAGTCCGGGTCCCCGTCGGCATCAGCCGGAGACAACGGAAGAACCTGCAGCTGCAGGGGAGCACGGCTCAGTTCGTTGCCCGCCTCGGTGGCCTTCTGCAACAGCTGCAGAAACTGGTGCCGTTCGGCGCTGTCCAGCCCCCGGAGCACAATATCCTGCAGATGCCAGATTTCCGGGCGCAGCTGCTCCAGCAGCGCCTTTCCCCGTGGCGAGACATAAAGCTCCCGGGCCCGTCGATCGCGACTGCTGATGTTGCGGATCACCAGCCCCTTGCGCTCCAGACGCTCAATTGCCCCACCGATGGTCACCCGGTCGTAGGCAATGGTACCGGCCAGTGTCGCCTGATCCATGCCCGGCCTGTCCGCCAGTATGTCCAGGGCTGCAAACTGGATTGGCGTTAATTCCAGTCCCAGAGCCGCCATGTGCTCGGTAAAAACCGACACTGAAATCTGGTTCAGACGTCTGATCAGGTGCCCAGCCATTCCATAGATTTCCGGCATACGATTCTCTTGATGGTTTCAAGCCTTACCCGGAAGCATAGACAGGAAAAACCAGGTTGACAAGCATACTTACCATCAGCACACTAGCAACCGGGAGAGGCAATGGCACCATCCGGACCATCGTTTCATTTACACCCGCTCCGCAGCTGCGGGAGGGTTTTTAGTGGAGGAAAAACCGATGAAAATGAATCGCAGATACTTTCTGAACCTGAATCTTGGCCTCGCGGCGGCGCTCGTATCACTGGCTCTGGGGACAGCACCGGCCCTGGCCGCTGATGTCACCCTGAAACTGCATCAGTTTCTGCCCGCACAGGCCAATGTTCCCAAGTACGTGCTTGATGTCTGGGCCAAAAAGGTGGAGGAAGACTCCAGCGGTCGCATCAAGGTCACGCATTTCCCGTCCATGCAGCTGGGTGGCAAACCACCGGAGCTGGTGGATCAGGTCATCGATGGTGTGGCCGATGTGATCTGGACCGTTGCCGGCTATACCCCCGGTCGCTTCCCGCGCACGGAAGTGTTTGAACTGCCGTTCATGATGACCAATGCCGAAGCCACCTCCCGTGCCTACTGGCGGCTGGCGGAAGAAACCATGATGGATCAGGACTTCAAGGACTTCAAGGTACTGGGGGTCTGGGTGCATGGCCCCGGCCTGATCCACTCCAGAAATCCGATCCGCAAGGTAGCCGACCTGAGCGGTGTCAAGCTGCGCGCCCCGACCCGCACCACCACCTCGCTGTTCACCGAGCTGGGGGCCACTCCGATCGGTATGCCGGTACCGGCTGTGCCTGAAGCCCTCTCCAAGGGCGTCATTGATGCTGCCGTGATTCCCTGGGAAGTCACTGCCGCCCTCAAGGTATCCGAACTGGTCAGCAACCATACGGAATTTCCGGACAATGCGCTTTATACCACGGCGTTCATCTTCGCCATGAACAAGGGCACGTATGACCGGCTGCCGGATGACCTCAAAAAAGTCATTGATGACAATTCCGGAGTGGCATTTTCCGCCTTTGCCGGCAAAACCCAGGCGGCCTACGATGCCCCTTCGCGCGAGATTGCCGTCAAGCGCGGCAACAACATCATTGAACTGAGCCCTGAAGAGGTGCAGGAGTGGAAGGATGCCAGCCAGAAAACCATTGATGACTGGGTCAAGGAAATGGATGGCAAGGGGCTTGATGGCAGCGGCCTGTTGCAGCATGCCCGTGACCTGATCGCAGAAGAAACCCAGGCACAAACCACTGAGGAACAGGCCGGGGAAGAACCCAAGGAAGAAATCAAGGCCAAAACCGAATAAGCCATTGTCGTGCCGGCGCGCCGGTCCCGTGCGGGCCCGCATGCCGGCGGCGATACCCAAAGAGGAGGGAGACGAACGGATGTATCCGATCATGGAACGGGTGGCCCGCATCATGGCCATCCTCGGAGGGCTGGTACTGACAGCCCTGATCATCATGACCTGCGTGAGTGTACTGGGACGTGGCCTCAATACCCTGGGGCATTCCGCTTTCCTGACCGGGCTGGCACCGGGGCTGGCTGGCTGGTTGGTACAGGCCGGTGTCGGGCCGGTTCAGGGTGATTTCGAGCTGGTTGAGGCCGGTATCGCATTTTGCGTGTTCGCCTTTCTGCCCCTGTGCCAGCTGCATCGGGGGCATGCCACCGTCGACATCTTCACCAATGCCCTGCCCCGCCCGGTCAATGCCTTCATCATCGCCTTCTGGGAAATCCTGCTCACCCTCGCGATCCTGCTGATCAGCTGGCGCCTGTTTGTCGGCATGCTGGACAAACACAACTACGCCGAAACCACCTTCATCCTGCAATTCCCGGTCTGGTGGGCCTATGCTGCCAGCTTCATGGCGGCGCTGGTGGCCTCCATTGTGGCCCTCTACTGTGCTTTCGCCCATATTCAGGCCCTGCGGCAGGGCAAATCCCTCGAGCCGTCCGGGCAAGGAGCAATCCATTGAGCATGCTTGAAATGGGGTACTGGTCCTTTCCGGTACTGCTGATACTGATTCTGCTACGCGCCCCGATCGGCCTGGCCATGCTCATCTGCGGCATCGGCGGCCTGTATTTCGCCACCGACAGCAGCGCCATGTTCATGGCCAAACTCAAGTCGGAAAGCTACTCCACGTTTTCCAGCTACTCACTGTCCATCATCCCCATGTTCCTGCTCATGGGCCAGTTTGCCACGCTTTCGGGCATGTCCACGGCCCTGTTCAAGGCCGCAGAAAGCTGGCTCGGACACAAGCGCGGGGGCGTGGCCATGTCGGCGATCGGGGCCTGTGCCGGCTTCGGTGCCATCTGCGGCTCATCGCTGGCCACCGCTGCCACCATGGGCCAGGTGGCCCTGCCGGAACTGCGTCGTTATGGCTATGCCGGCGGCTTTTCCACCGCCACGCTGGCAGCAGGCGGCACGCTGGGCATCCTGATCCCGCCATCGGTGATTCTGGTGATTTATGCGGTCCTGACGGAACAGAACATTGCCAAACTGTTTCTGGCCGCCTTCATTCCCGGCCTGCTGGCCGCTCTGGGCTACATGCTGACCATTTCGCTGTATGTGCGCCTGTACCCGGATGCTGCCGGTACGCGCGAACGCCTGCCCTATCAGGCACGTTTCAAGGCCCTGTTCAATGTCTGGCCGGTATTGCTGGTATTCCTGCTGGTCGTGGGCGGCATCTACCTGGGCTGGTTCACGCCGACAGAAGGGGCCGCCGTGGGAGCTGCCGGAACCGGCGTCATCGCCCTGCTGTCAGGCAACCTGAACCGCCGGGTGTTCATGGACAGCATTTACAGCACCGCCAAAAGCACCGCCATGATTTTCTTCATCGTACTCGGTGCCGGCTTCTACAACGGCTTTCTGGCCCTGACCCAGGTGCCGCAGGAGCTGTCGGCCTGGGTCGTGGGACAGGGCTACAGCCCCTGGGGGGTCCTGATCATGATTCTGGTGTTCTACCTGATCTTCGGCTGCCTGATGGACTCGCTGAGCATGATCCTGCTGACCATTCCGATCTTTTTTCCGGTCATCAGCGGGCTGGACTTCGGTATGGGGCCGGAACACCTGGCCATCTGGTTCGGCATTCTGGTACTGATTGTGGTCGAGGTCGGGCTGATAACCCCGCCGGTGGGCATGAACCTGTTCGTCATCAACAGCATGGATCAGGGTACCCCCATGCTGGAAACCTACAAAAGCGTACTGTTCTTTGTCGGATCAGACCTGGTGCGCGTTGCCATTCTGGTGCTGTTTCCGGCCATCACCCTGTTCCTGCTGCCGGGCTGAAGCAGCCCCCCAAAACCCGCCGGCAGGGAATCACCTCCCTGCCGGCGGGCCTGCTCTCCCTCTCAAGCCTGACACGGTTTCACCTGCCGGGCAGAAATATCAGGGCCAGAATGAAAGTCACGATAAAAACAACCACCAGCAAGGCCGTAAACGCAAGGCCATCCTCCAGGGTGGTGGAGCAGATTTCAGCAACCTCTGCCGCCGGGTAGCGCTTTTCACCATCCCAGCAGAACATGATCACAAAACCCGCCGTATTTTCAACCTTGTCGGCACGAAATGTGCGTCCATCCTTCATAATGACCCGATAAGACATCCCCTTCCCCTTTGTTGTGTCCTCACTGATGCAAGGCTGTTTTTGTCTGTCTATACTGGACTGCAGAAAATCCGGACAGTTCCTCAAACACCAGCAGGAGGGGTTGGCCATTCAATCAAAGCAGGCTCCGCTGCCGGGGAGCACGGTCATCTTTATTTTCACCCTTGTTCACCCTGTTTTTTCGCCTGCGGTTCAGGCAGCAACCTGACCAAGCTCCCGACGCGCATGGTCCCACAGCTGCCAGGCCCCGCTCAGGGCCAGCAGCGCCATGACGCCGGCCACGACCAGGTCCGGCAGGCTGGAAGCGGTACCAAAGACCCCCACGGCTGCCAGCAGCACTGCAATATTGCCCAGTGCATCATTACGCGAGCAGATCCACACACTACGCCGGTTGCTGTCCCCGTCACGCCAGGCATACAGCATGGCAGCCACGGTCACATTGGCTGCCAGTGCCAGCAGCGCGATGCTGCCCATGGTGACGGCATCCGGCAGCTGGTCCGTCCACACCCCCCAGGCAGTACGCCCCAGTATCCACAGCCCGAAAGCCGCCATGGTCGCCGCTTTCAGCAAGGTAGCTCTGGCACGTACCGCCAGCCCCATACCCAGCACCCACAGGCTGATGCCATAATTGGCGGCATCACCGAAAAAATCGAGGGCATCCGCCAGCAATGCAGCGGACCCGGCCCGGATGCCGAACAGCATTTCCACGCCGAACATGGCGGCATTGATAAGCAGGGCCAGCCAGAGGATCACCCGATAACGTCCATGCGGGACCTGCGTTTCTGTACCACAACCACATTGTGAGCTCATGTCCTGTTCTCCGATCTGTCATTCCGGGTTATGCTAAACCCTGTAGTCGCTACAAGGTCAAGCCATGCCAGCCACACTGACAATCGGAAAACTGGGCCAGGCCTCCGGGGTGAGTGCCGAAACCATCCGCTACTATGAACGCAGCGGCCTGCTGCCAGCCCCGGCCCGTTCCGCCAGTGGGTACCGCCACTACACCATGGATGACATCAGGCGCCTGCGCTTTATCCGTCGCGGGCGGGAACTGGGTTTCAGCCTGGACGAAATCCGCTCCCTGCTGCAACTGGCGGATCAGCCGCAACAGCCCTGTGATGCCGCTGACCAGCTGGTACAGCAGCATATCACCGCAGTGGAAACACGCATCCGGGACCTGCAGGCCATCCACAAGGCACTGGTACAACTGGTCGGGTGCAACAGCCCGACTGCAGCGCATTGCCTGCTGCTGGAAGCCTTGGAGGAGCGGGCCTGCTGTTCCGCAGCGGAAAACGCGGGCCGGTCAGACTGAACCCCGGCAACCTCACATCAGTCCGTCAAACTGGCGGGCCTCATCACGCAACGGTTGACGGTTGATGGCATGAATCACGGCGAGGATTTCACGCCTCACCCGGCGGCAGGCCGGATCACCGGCAGGATGGTTGCGGTACTCAGCCCGCCCCAGGCGGTAATCCCAGCCCAGCAGCTCAAATCCGGCAAAGCGTTCAGGACGGTGCTGGTGCAGCCGGGCAAAGCGCGTACCGGGAATGGCCTTGAAACGGGCCGGGCGGATGCGGTCAAGCTGCTGCTGATGTTCCCGCAGAAAATCACGGGTTGCCAGCAGGTCAGTCAGGGTCTCGCCCGGATAACCCAGCATCATCGAACAGCGCACACTCAGGCCGGCGGCATGGGCATCCCGGATGAACTGTGCATTGCGGGCCACCCGTGTCCCCTTCCCCATGCGCCGCAGCAAGGCCTGGCTGCCGGTTTCCAGCCCGAAACTGATACGGGTCAGGCCGGATGCCCTGGCTGCCTGCAAGGTCCCGGCATCCAGTCCGTTGTCACCTTTGCCATCCACATGCACGGTGGCGATCCAGCGGGCACCGGCCACGGTCTGCTGCATGTGGTCGATGAGTCCGTGCCAGATGGCAAGGTCGGAGTTGAGCTTGAGGTCCAGAAAAATGAAATCCCGGCTCTGATAGCGTTGTGCCTGCTGGCGCAGCTCCTCCAGCACTTTTTCCAGCGGGCGGGAACGGAAACTGCGCCCATTGGCGGTGGTCACGTCACTGCAGAAAGTGCACACATTCCAGCTGCAGCCACGCCCGGTCATGACGGGAATAATACGATGCGGGTAATGCTCCCAGGGAAAATCACTGAAATCCGGCAGCGGCAACTGCTCCAGCGCCTGTAACGGTGCTGCAGCAGACCTGCTGGTGGTAGCGGCAGTGGAAAGGCCCGGCCAGGCCCTGATGTCCCCGTCCTGCAGCAGGGTTCGGACCAGCCCGGCAATCACAAAGTCGGCCTCGCCGGCAAACAGGGCGGAAATGCCCGGCAGCTGCTTCCAGAACTGCAGGGTCTCAGGTCGGGTAAAAGCCGGCCCGCCCAGCAGTACCGGAATCCCGTGCTTCCGGGCCTGCTGCCCGATCCAGGTCACCGTGGGCAGGTGCTCCAGATACGCCGACAGCAGGATGATGTCAGGGGCATCCTGCCCAAGGCATTCCTTCAACAACGTCAGGGTCGGCGCATGAGCGCGGAAATGATAGCGGGCATAGGCTGCCCGTAAAGGTTCATGCAGGCGCTGCATCAGCGGGTGCGTGGAAAAATACAGGCGGCGCTTGAGCGGCTCCAGCCAGGTTTCCTGCTGCTCGTGCACCATGGCCGGCGCACCGTGTGCCAGGGGTGACAGCACCTGTACCTGAAACCCCGCCGCCCGCAGCGGCGCTACCAGATAACCGATGGCCAGCGTGGGATAACGGGCGAAATTATTGAGATCAACAATCAGAATCCGGGCGGCTGTTTTCATGCAATCCTCTAAATCCTCAGGGTCCTGCAGGGAATCGGAGCGGGGCGTTGGTGACAGCGTAGAGTATAGATGCACCCGGCTGCCGGAACCGCTAGAATCGGCGGCACGATCGAGACTTAACAAAATGGATGGTTTCCCATGAATCCACTTGAATGGCGGGTGGCCCTGTCGCTGTCGTCGGTTTATGCCGTGCGCATGCTGGGCCTGTTCATGATCCTGCCGGTATTTTCCCTGTATGCCCAGAAGCTGCCGGGAGCCACCGAAGCCCTGACCGGTCTGGCCATCGGCATCTACGGTTTCACCCAGGCCCTGCTCCAGATTCCGCTCGGCCTGGCCTCCGACCGCATCGGACGCAAGCCGGTCATCATCGGCGGCCTGCTGGTATTTGCCCTCGGCAGTCTGGTGGCGGCACTGGCGGATTCGATCTGGCTCATCATCATCGGTCGGACCCTGCAGGGCATGGGAGCCATTGCCGCCGCCACCATGGCACTGGCGGCCGATCTGGTACGCGAAGAAGTCCGGGCCCGCATCATGGCCTTCATCGGCATGAGCATCGGCATATCCTTCATGGTGGCAATGATCCTCGGGCCACTGGTCAATGCCTGGGCCGGCCTGTCCGGCATCTTCTGGTTCACACTGGCGCTGTCCCTGATCGGGATTGCGCTCATCGCCTTTGTCGTGCCCGCGCCGGTGCAAGTCCGCGCCCATCGCGATGCCGGCATCCTGCGCGGACAGGTCTGGAACGTCCTCCGGAATCCCACCCTGTTACGTATGGATGCCGGGGTTTTCGTCCTGCACCTGATCATGACCGCCAACTTTCTCGCCATCCCGCGCCTGTTGCGCGAGGAGGCACAGCTGGCTTCGGTCGAGCACTGGAAAATCTACCTGCCGGTATTCGTGATTTCCTTCCTGTGTGCAGTCCCCATGATCATCATGGCGGAAAAATACCGCCGCATCCGCCAGATGCTGCTGATCTCCATCGTACTGCTGATCGGGGCCGAAGCCCTGCTGGCCACCACCTACCCGCACATTGTGCTGCTGGTCGCCGGGGTCCTGGTCTTCTTCATCGGCTTTAATTTTCTGGAAGCAGTCCAGCCGTCACTGGTGGCCAAATATGCCGCCATCGACAGCAAGGGTACCGCCATGGGGGTCTACAACAGCGCCCAGTTCCTCGGCATTTTCACAGGCGGAGCCCTGGGCGGACTGGTTCATCAGCACTGGGGCAATACCGGCCTGTTCAGCTTCAATGCCGGCATGGCACTCCTGTGGTTGCTGCTGGCCTGGCGACTGCCACAGCCCAAATTCTATACCAGCCAGATCATCCGTCTGGAAAACAGCGTAGGGGACTGGCACGAGCTGCAGGAAAACCTGAGCCGCATTGCCGGCGTGCATGAAGTGGTGATCGTGGCCCAGGAACGGCTGGCCTACCTCAAGGTGGACAAAAGCCAGCTGGATACGGACGCCCTCCGTGCAATTTCCGAGACATCTGCGTAAAATCGGCGGCAGCCTTTTTCAAAAGACAACGGATACGAGATGGCACGAGGAATCAACAAGGTCATTCTGGTCGGCACCCTGGGACGCGATCCGGAGACCAAATACATGCCCAGCGGTAACGCAGTCACAAACTTCAGCATCGCAACCTCTGAACAGTGGAAGGACAGGAACTCCGGCGAGCGGCAGGAGCGCACCGAATGGCACCGCATCGTTATTTACGGCAAGCTGGCGGAAATTGCGGCCCAGTACCTGCGCAAGGGCCAGACCGCCTACTTCGAAGGCCGGCTGCAGACCCGCAAATGGCAGGGTCAGGACGGTCAGGACCGCTATACCACCGAAATCATCGTCAGTGAAATGCAGATGATGGGGGGCGGACGCGGCGACAGCGGCGGCACAGCACCGATGGACGACTACGAAGCAGCAGCACCCCAGCCATCCGCCAGCGCGCCTCGCCGCAGCGAGCCGGCGGCACCGGCTTCCGGGCCGGCCAGCTTCGAGGATTTCGATGATGACATCCCGTTCTGATGGCGGGTAGACAGGAAACCGACTGATGGATTTTCAGGGATATGTAAGGCTGGTCAGTGACGGCAGCCGCTTGAGCCGCGAGCAGATGCGGGCGGCCATGGAACTGCTGATGACCGGGGAAGCCACGCCGGCCCAGATCGGCGCGTTCCTGATGGCCCTGCGCATGCGGGGGGAAACCGTGGACGAAATCACGGCGGCAGCGGAAGTCATGCGCGCACTTTCCAGCCGGGTGCAGCTGCCGACCGGGCATCTGGTGGATACCTGCGGTACCGGCGGTGACGTATCCGGCACCTTCAATATCTCCACCGCCAGCACTTTCGTGGCCGCTGCCGCCGGGGTACGGGTTGCCAAGCACGGCAACCGCTCCGCCTCCAGCAAGTCCGGCAGTGCCGATGTACTGGAAGCCGCCGGGGTCAACCTCGACATCAGTCCGGCACAGGTGGTGAGCTGCATTGAAACGCTGGGTGTAGGCTTCATGTTCGCCCCCCGCTACCACAGTGCCATGCGTCATGCCATCGGCCCGCGGCGCGAGCTGGGAATCCAGACCATTTTCAACCTGCTGGGACCGCTGACCAATCCGGCGGGAGCACCCAATCAGGTACTGGGTGTCTTCAGCCGTCACTGGGTCCGGCCACTGGCGGAAGTCCTGCAGCAGCTGGGGAGTGAACACGTCATCGTGCTGCACAGTGAGGACGGACTGGACGAGATCAGCATTGCCGCTCCGACCCATGTTGCCGAACTGCAAGGGGGGGGAATCCGTGAATACACCCTGCAGCCGGAAGATTTCGGTCTCGGGCGCTCGCCGCTGGACAGCCTGCGGGTCGGGGATGCCGGGCAGAGTCTGGCCCTGATCCGCACCGTGCTGGCCGATCAGCCCGGTCCTGCCCGTGACATTGTGACCCTGAATGCCGGGGCCGCCATTTATGTGGGCGGACGTGCCGGCAGCCTCAGGGAAGGCACCGAACGGGCACGGGCGGTCATGGCCGATGGCAGTGCGGCCCGCTGCCTGGATCGGCTGGTGGCCATGACGCAGGCATTCGGGACATGAGCAGCAAGGCTTCCGGTACCGACATTCTGGAACGCATCCTGCAGACCAAGCAGGCGGAAATCCGTGCCCGCAGTGCCAGAATCCCGCTGGCGGTGCTGCAGGACCGCCTGCAGGACATCGCCCCGGCCCGCGGCTTTCTGGCTGCCCTGCAGGCCCGTATTGCACAGCAGCAACCGGCGGTCATCGCCGAAGTCAAGAAGGCCTCCCCCAGCAGGGGCGTGATCCGTGCCGACTTCGATCCGCCCGCCATCGCCCGCAGTTATGAGGCCGGTGGCGCTGCCTGCCTGTCGGTACTCACCGACCAGTCGTATTTTCAGGGGCATGAGGACTACCTGCAGACGGCACGGGCAGCCTGCAGCCTGCCGGTAATCCGCAAGGATTTCCTGATTGATCCCTATCAGGTGTATGAAGCGCGTGCCATCGGGGCCGACTGCATTCTGCTGATTGCGGCAGCCCTGAGCGACGAGCACCTGCAGGCCCTGCATGCCCTAGCACTCGAACTCGGCATGGATGTGCTGATCGAAGTGCATGACCACGAGGAACTGGAGCGCGCCCTGTCACTGAAGCCGACCCTGCTGGGCATCAACAACCGTAATCTGCGCACCTTTGAAACCTCGCTGCAAACCAGTCTGACGCTGCAGCCACAGGTACCTGCCGGTACGCTGCTGGTAACGGAAAGCGGCATCCATACCCGAGCGGATGTGGCCCTGATGCGCGAAGCTGGCATCAACGCCTTTCTGGTGGGTGAAGCCTTCATGCGTGCCGCCGATCCGGGAGATGCACTCAGACAGCTGTTTTTCGCCTGATGCCTTTGCAACCCTTTCCACAACCTTCCGGACACGAAGGAACTGCATGCTGACCCATCCACAAATTGATCCGGTGGCGCTGTCCATCGGCCCACTCAAGATTCACTGGTACGGCCTGATGTACGTCATCGGCTTTCTGGGTTTCCTGTACCTTGGCAAACGCCGCGCCCGCCGTCCCGGTAGCCTGTTCACCCCGGATCAGGTCGATGACATGATGTTCTGGGGTGCCATCGGGGTGGTGGCCGGGGGACGCATCGGCTACATGCTGTTTTACAACCTCAAGGAATTCGTGGCTCACCCGTTGTCTTTCTTCCAGGTCTGGGACGGCGGCATGAGCTTCCATGGCGGCCTGCTCGGGGTCATGATCGTCATGATCGTGCTGAGCTGGAAGTGGGGGAACCGCCTGTTTGAACTGGCGGATTTTGTCGCCCCCCTGATTCCGATCGGGCTCGGAGCCGGACGTATCGGCAACTTCATCAATGGTGAGCTCTGGGGCCGTCCCACCGACCTGCCCTGGGGCATGGTGTTTCCGATGATGGACAGCACCCCGCGCCACCCCTCCCAGCTGTATCAGGCCTTGCTGGAAGGGTTTGTGCTGTTCGTCATCCTGTGGTGGTTCAGCCGCAAACCCCGCCCGGCGGGCAGTGTTGCCGGACTGTTTCTGGTGCTGTACGCCCTGTTCCGCATTCTGGTGGAATTTGTACGGGAGCCGGACAAGGGGCTGGGATTTGTCGCCTTCGGCTGGATGACCCAGGGCCAGCTGCTGAGCCTGCCCATGCTGGCAGCAGGGCTTTTCATCATCTGGCTGGCCTACCGGCACCCACTCGGGCGCAGCGCATGAAAGCGTACCTGGCGCTGATGCAGCAGGTGCGCACGCACGGTTTCCGCAGGGAGGACCGCACCGGTACCGGTACCCTGTCCATCTTCGGGCACCAGCTGCGCTTTGATCTGGCCGACGGGTTTCCACTGGTCACCACCAAACGCCTGCACCTGAAATCCATCGTGCATGAGCTGCTGTGGTTTCTGCGCGGTGACACCAATATCCGTTACCTCAGGGAAAACGGGGTCAGCATCTGGGACGAATGGGCTGATGCAGACGGGGAACTGGGGCCGGTATATGGCTCGCAATGGCGCTCCTGGCCCACGGCAGACGGGCGTCATATTGACCAGATCCGTGATGTCATCACCCAGATCAAGCGCAATCCGGATTCACGCCGCCTGATCGTCAGTGCCTGGAATGTGGGACTGGTCGAGCAGATGGCACTGCCGCCCTGCCACCTGCTGTTCCAGTTTTATGTCGCTGAGGGCCGCCTGTCCTGCCAGCTGTACCAGCGCAGTGCCGATATTTTCCTCGGGGTTCCGTTCAATATCGCCTCCTACGCGCTGCTGACCCACATGGTGGCACAGGTCTGCGGGCTCCAGCCGGGTGACTTCATTCATACCCTGGGCGATGCGCACCTGTACCTGAATCATCTGGAACAGGCCGACCGGCAGCTGGCCCGCACCCCCTATCCATTACCACAGTTGCGGCTTAATCCGGTGGTGCAGTCGATTTTTGACTTCCGCTTTGAGGATATTGAACTGCTGGATTATCAGGCTCACCCGCACATCCGCGCTACGGTAGCCGTTTAGTAGCTTTAAACATGGCTTTTTCAGGATCACACCATGTACCTCGACCCCTTTCATCACGCCAATGGCGCATTTATCAGCATTGCACCGGAACAGGCCAGCCGCTTTGCCAAGGAAATGGCCGGGGACTTCAACCCCATCCACGACCCGGATTCACGCCGCTTCTGTGTGCCGGGTGATCTGCTGTTTGCCCTGATTCTGGCCCGCCATGGCCTGAGTCCGGCGATGGAGTTTGTGTTCAAGGGCATGGTCGGACGGGATGTGCTGCTGGATTTCACTCCGACGGCAGCCGATGCATTCGAGCTATGTGGTGAACAGGGCAAGGCATTTGTCAGCATCCACCGCCGGGGGCCGGTCAGCCAGGATCCGGCACTGATCGAGAGCCTGACCCGCCATTACGTGGCTTTTTCCGGTCTCAATTTCCCGCACACCATCCAGCCCCTGCTGGCGGAGCAGAACGTGATGCTCAACCCTGCCCGCCCGACCGTGATCTATGAGCGCATGCGTTTTGCGCTGGATAATCTGGATTTCCACACCCCCCGGTTGCAACCGGCACAGGCTGAACTCAAGGTCGATGGCAAGCGTGGTGAGGTCAGTCTCAACTTCACCATCACCGCTGCGGGTAAAACAGTGGGCCAAGGTTATAAGCGCCTGCTGGTCAGTGGCCTGATTCCCTATGACTCCGCGGTGGCAGCCGCGCTGGTGGCGGATTATGAGGCACTGAAACGGCATTACAAGGCCTGAAACCATGGTGCATGCAGGAGAAATTGCCATCCTTCTCCCCCTGCGTTAGACTGTTTCCCCTGTTCAATTCCAATACGGCCTGTAACGCTCATGAATTAAGTCCTGTCACTTCCCTGCTTCATCCCGTTTCAACAACGGGCGGCTCGGTGAGTACAGGCAACAGACTGCATTACGGTTTTCCTATCGGCATAACGTCATGGCCTTGTACTCCTGCTTCCCGCATCAGGAGTTTTCCATGCCTTGCACAACAACGGTCGTTTGCCATTTTTCCGACCTGACCCAACAATTTGATCAACACACGCTTTTCACCGGACTTTCTGCCACCCTGACTTCGGGCCTGACCGGGCTGGTCGGGCGTAACGGCCAGGGCAAATCGGTATTGCTGAACCTGCTGGCACAAATTCTGCCGCCGACAGCAGGTACCGTCCACTGGTCGATTCCCTTTCATCATGTCGGCCAGCTGCAGCGCCTGCAGGGCGTGCGCATCGTGGATGCCCTCGGCGTCGGGGAACTGCATGACAGTATGGAGCGCATTCAGGCCGGTATGGGCAGTGAAGCGGATTTTCTGCGTCTGGAAGGTTGCTGGCATCTGCCACAGCAATGGGAAAGCCTGTTGCAGGAGGCTGGCCTGATGTTTCCCCTGACAGCACCGGTTGCCCATCTCAGCGGTGGTGAGCAGACCCGGCTGGCCCTGTGTCGTGCGTTTCTGCTGCCGGATCACTACCTGCTCCTGGATGAACCGGGCAACCATCTGGATGCTGACGGGCGGCAATGGCTGCAGACCCGGCTGGCTGCACATCCCGCCGGAGCCCTGCTGGTCACGCATGAGCGCACCCTGCTGCTGCAGGTGGAACGCATACTGGCACTGGATCAACAGGGCCTGCATGATTATGGTGGCAATTACAACCTTTACCGCCATCAGTATGATGCCCGAAGTACGGCTCTGGAACAGCAGCTGGGCACCCTCCGGCAACAGCGGCGCCAGCAGCAGCACAAACAGCAGCAGTCGCTGGAAAAGGCTGCCCGGCGTCGGCATCAGGGAGAGCGCCAGCGCAGCTCACAAAGCAGGCTGCTCCTGGATGCACGTCAGAACCGTGCCGAAAGCAGCCTGTCCCAACTGAAACGGCAGCAACAACAACGCAGCACACAGCTGGCCGACGTGTTGCAGACCACTCAGGACCGGAAGGAAATCATCAAACCCCAACACCTGCAGTTTGCACCGGCCACACCGGCTGCCAGCCTGTGCCTGCATGCCAGTGAGCTGCAGCTGCCACATGTGCAGCATCCGGCGCTGACACTGACCGTGCACCAGGGTGAACGCTGGCAGATCAAAGGCCGGAACGGAGCCGGCAAATCCACGCTGCTGCGGGTCATTGCCGGCCTGGAACAACCGTCTGCAGGCCGTTGCACGCGCTATGGCCGCTGTGTCTATCTGGACCAGCATTTCAGCCTGCTGGATGAATCCAGCTCTGCGCTTACCAACCTGCAGCGCCTGCACCCCGATCAGGATGAAACCCGACTACGCACCGCCCTGGGCGGACTGCGCCTGCGGGGCGACAAAAGCCGGACACCACTTCACCATCTCAGTGGTGGTGAACGCCTGAAAGTGGCACTGCTGGCGGTATTGCTGGGAGAACAGGCCCCCCGACTGCTACTGCTGGATGAACCGGATAATCATCTGGATATCGACTCACGCCTGTTGCTGGAACAGACACTGGCCAGCTATCCGGGTGCCCTGCTGCTGGTCTCACATGACCCAACCCTGGTTGAGGCACTGAACATCACCCGAAACCTGCAGCTGGAGCCGGTCTGTTGATACAACATCCATCCTGCCACGGGCTGCGGACGCAATTCCAGCAGGGGAGCCGCTCCCGGTCCGGTTACGAAACGAGAGCGGCCTGCTGAAGATGCCGGTCATACGCAACGGCCGGTTTTGCCAACAGCTGCCGCCTCAACCAGCTTTCATACAACAAGGCTCCGATTGCCACATCAATAAACAGATCCCCGGTCATGATGCCGGCGTTGTGAAACGCGGAATTGAACAGGCTTGCCCCGATAAAGACATAACGGTACCAGAACCCGTCCACCAGCCGGGATAAATAGTAGAAAAGTACCAGCAGCCCGGCAAAGCCATAAGTATGGACAATATTCAGAATCGAGTTATGAACTGGCACAATGTAATGGGCCTTTTCATCCGGGTCGTAATGAAAAAACGGCTCACTGTTGATGAAATAGGTCTGGGCATATTGCACCGAATCAAAATTGAAGCCGTAACCGAACGGGTGCTGGATGAAAAGCTCTATGCCAAACTTGTACAGGGTTTTACGCCCCTGGGCCGACTCATCCTCCAGAGAAACCAGTCTTGAATCCAGCATCTGGCCGGACTTGATGAACCACAGGACCGCCCCCAGAACCATGGCCATCAACCCGAGGATCACGGTCAGGCGCGGGAAACGGTACAGATACACCAATCCCAGAATCAGCAGGGCGGCACCAATGGCGGAACGGGTTTCCGATACGGCAATCCCGCCCAGCAGCAGCAGATTCACCACCATCAGCAACAGCTGCGCCTGCATGGAGGTTGTTCTGCCCAATACCAGGTAGGCACTGAAGATCATCGCGGTCAGCAGCATATAGGTCTGGGGAATCGCATACAGGGCCAGCCCCGGTGGCCTGGAAAGCGCCTCAGTGATCTGGCTCTGGATTTCCTCACTGATAACCTTGTTCTGCAGGTTCATCAGTACCTCCTGCAGGTTCCAGGCTGCATGCAGGTCAATACCCTGCAGGATGCCAACCACAGCCGAAGGTGTGGTGATGATCAGGAATGCCAGCGCCAGATAACGGAATCCCAGCTCCCGCACGACGAAATAAGCAGACAGGATGACCAGATAGGACTGCAGCAACTTCAATTCGCCACTGGCAATACTGCCAACCGTCACGGTATTCAGAACCGAAATCACCAGCCCATAGAGGGCAAGGAACAGATAAACCATGTTGACCGGCCGTAACTCAGCCAGTAGGGATGGCTGATAAAAAACCACCATGCCACCCGCCAGCAGAATCAACAGGGAGCGGACAGGAATCCCCGCGAAATAGAAATTATTCAGGTAGGCAAGAAACAGCAGGTGAATGATAAACACTGCATAAATTATTTTTCTCATTAGCATTCATGTGATAGGAAATATTATTCAACTTCAATCATGTTCAGGTAGGCTCGGCACCACTCCGGCTCCGGATCATACCCGGATGGCAGATAAACCTGATAGTCACCCGTAAAAAACACATACTTTCCGGATCGGGAAACGGCCCCTCTGGGTTCACGCTTGTAAAATGTCACCTCGCCTTCAGTGTCCACCCCCCAGACAGCATCCGGATCCCGTGCCTGCTCCGGCTTTCTGCCCTGCCGGGAGTTGCCCACATAGCGCACCCGTGCAGGCTCATCAATGTCCACCAGATACAGGCCGCCATCCACATTACGGGACACCAGTACCATTCCCGCCTGCCCGGCCACCCTGGCGACATGACCGGAAACACTGAACGGAACATTACCCCCATTATCAACAGGCCAGACTTTCCTGTCCGTTCCATCCGACAGGCGTGATGCAAACAGGCCCTGCCAGTTGCCATACACGATCCAGGCCTCGCCCTGGCGATCCACGACGAAATCACTGTGCTTGGCATGCTCATAAATTACCATGGGTACATCCGTAGCAGCCTTTGCAAAACTGACCACAACAGTGCGCCGAACCGGGACCGACTGATCAAACAGGATATACCGTCCGGTAGGATCAACCCCGGCCCAGTCCACTTCAGGCTGAGTCTCAGAAGTCAACTGGCGACGGGGCAGCACCTTTTTCTGTTCCACTTCATAAGGCTGCATAAAGGTGAATCCGGATTTCTGATCCGGCCCCATCAGCACAATTCTGCGACCATCATCCGAGAAGTTTCCCTCTCCATAACCGAAAGTCACATACCGGTATTCCGGAAAGCGATCCCAACGTGCCACCCTGACCTTGAATGTCCGGGGTTCAATCCGGGCACGCATCAGCTGATCACCCTCGGTAAACCAGTAAACCAGCGGGTCATGACGATCCCAAAGCAGCTGACGCTGCTGCACATGTGCCTCCTGCTGCGGCCCCGGAACCCAGGCCAGCAGCCGGTGCTGTTTCAGGCTCCACAACGCGGCATAGGGCTGGTTCTGCCCGCCGGAGCCGAGCACCAGGGTTTCATCCCGGTTGACGGGTGAGGTCTTGCTGTAAAAATGCTGGCCATGCAGGATACCCAGTGCCTCATTACCATCCGGGTAAGGAAGCCTGCTGCCCATTTCCTGCTGACTCCCGCCCAGACGCCAGACCCGGAAACCGGTATCCGGGTCAGTAAAGAAGCCTTCATAAGGTGGTGCTTTCCTGACCTTGGTATAGGCCACTGCACGCTCCCCGGACGACGTGGCGGCAGCCGCGGCCCCGGAAGCCCCGATCAGTAATCCCACCACCAGCCATACGGCTGACTTCAGCTTGCTGTTCAAAATGATCCCCCTGCCCTCGGCCCAGCCCGGTTATCAGGTATTCCTCAGAATGTAAAAGCCGGTGATGCACCGATCCGGGTGGTTCCGTTATAGAAAATCGCCACATATTGCTGGCCGGCCACCGCATCACTCACTGTGATGCCTATCTTGCCACTGCTGGATCCATCAGCAACAGCCCCCGGCATGCCTTCCTGCCACTCACTCTGCCCCTGCGGCACGATGCCGATAAAGGTTGTGATCATATCCTTCCAGCTCAATCGTACCCGGTTGTTTTCAAGCGCCACCTCAATGGTCCCGGTGCTGCCGCCGGTCCCGGCCCCACCCGTTCCGCTGCCGGTATCCGTGCCTCCGGTTCCGGTGTCCGTCCCCCCCGTCCCACTACCGGTATCCGTGCCTCCGGTTCCGGTGTCCGTACCACTGCCGGTGGAGGCAATAATCACAAAGGGAGCCGACTCTGAAACCTTGACGCCATTGTTGTACAGCAAAGCCACATATTGCTGGCCGGCCACTGCCTCATTCACCGTGATGCCCATCTTGCCACTGCTGGATCCATCAGTAACAGCCCCCGGCATGCCTTCCTGCCACTCACTCTGCCCCTGCGGCACGATACCGATAAAGGTTGTGGCTACATCCTTCCAGCTCAATCGTACCCGGTTGTTTTCAAGCGCCACCTCAATGGTTCCGGTACTGCTGCCACCTGTACTCCCTGTTCCGGTGCCACCCGTTCCACTGCCGCTACCCGTACCACCCGTACCTGAACCACCGGCTCCTGTTCCAGTACCCTCAATAATGACAAACGGATCAGACTCAGCCACCTTGATGAAATTACTGTAAAACATCGCAACATACTGCTGGCCTGCAACTGCATCGCTGACGGTGACACCCGCCTTGCCACTTGCCGAACCATCGGTCCAGACCCCCGGCATGCCTTCCTGCCAGCCGGCAGTACCCAGTGGGACAATACCGATAAAATCATTGGCGGTATTGTCCCACTGCATCTGCACCCGATTGTTCTCGATCGCTACACTGATATTGCTGTTGGCCGTGGGAGAAGAAGTATTCGGATTGCCGACCTGATAGGCTTCCTGGAAAGTATAAAACTTGAGCCCCAGGTTCTTGGCCATGGCAATGACGGCTTCCAGCCTGCTGACCTTGACACCGTAGTTGTGATCGGCATCCGGCGAGTTGTCATCCACAATACGGTGTGCATAAAGCGTCAGGATTTCATTGTTGTTTTTGGCCCGCAGCAGGGCCTCTTCGATTTCGACCAGATCATTGCCATAACTGTTGTCAATCCCGTCACCGGACAGGAAACCATACTGCTTGTTTTCATCATGGAAAATGTCGTCCAGCTGATACAGGCGCTTGTTTTCATCGGCAAAGGTTGAACGCAGGTAAGGGAAATAGGGCCGGATGGCGGCATCGTAGTTCTCATCCCGCTCCCCGGAAGGATAGGAAAAACTCAGTGGATTGAAACCGTCCAGCACCATGTTCGCCAGCGCCGGCAATACCTGTTCGTCCACATACGTTTCCGTCAGGGCAGGATCAAAATTGAAAGCCGTATCACCCACCCCGACATGGGAATGGCTGTGGGCACCGATCTCATGGCCGCCAGCCTCCAGCTGGCGCAGCTTGTCAATCTGGGCCGGTGTCAGGGTGTGCCAGTAACTGACAAAAAAGGTGGCTTTCACATCGGTCCGTTGTCCGAAAAAATCATACCACTGATCCACATAGGTGTCGTCGAAACTCAACACCAGCCCCGGCTGCGTCGCGGCCTGGACCATTGAGCCCGGAACGGCATGCAACAATAGCAGCAACAATAAATGCATAAAACGGATTTTCATCGAACAGCACCCATGGAATTTGCAGGTGAACACTGTGGAGAACCTCGCAGAACCCCATACACGGGACAACCTCATTTACCCAGCAGCATTTGACAACAATGACGGATTTTCAAACCCGAAGGTCTGTAGACCGGGAGCAACACTTATCCCTTGAAAAAAGATAGCTGCAAACCCTGGTCAATGCGCTGGCTGAGTGCATAAAAACCACTGAGAAACCGATAAACGGCAGCGTACAAAAGCGCCACCAGCGAGCCTAACGAATAAAATTAGGCATGTTCAGGATCGGCAGCATGATGGCCAGCACAATCAGCATGACCATGCCGCCCATGACCAGCATCAGCATGGGCTCCAGCAGGCTGACGAGCTTCCCGATCCGGGACTGGGTTTCACGCTCCTGTTGAATGGCTGCCTTTTCCAGCATTTTGTCCAGCTGGCCACTGCCCTCGCCGCTGGCGATCAGGTAGATGACCATGGGCGGGAAATAACCGGATTGCTGCAGTGCCTTGTTGATGGCCATGCCCTCCCGGACCTTGATGGTGGCAGCCTCCACCGCCTTGCGCATCGGGATGTTGCTGATGACTTCACCGGAAATGCGCATGGCATCCAGAATCGGCACCCCGCTGGACGCCAGAATGCTTAAAGTACGGGCAAAATGCTCGGTATTGATACCGCGTATCAGGCGTCCGAACAGGGGCACACGCAGCACCAGACGATGAGCCTGGGCTTTCCAGGCCGGAAACGACAGCAGGTAACGCAGCAGGATGCCAGCGACCACCACCACGATCAGCAGCGTGAAGCCATGCGCCTGCAGAAAATCACTGGAACTGATCAGCAGTCGGGTAATGTAGGGCAGCTCGCCATCAAAGGTATTGAATACGCTGATGACATTGGGTACCACATACTTGAGCAGGGCGACGACGATACCAATCGAGACGATAGCCAGCAGGGTCGGGTAGGCAAAAGCGGTGGAAACCTTCTGCTGGTTGAGGTTCTTGTTTTCGGTATAGTCCGCCAGCCGCTCCAGCACCTCGGCCAGATGCCCGGACTGCTCACCGGCCCCGACCGTGGCCCAGTAGAGCGTGGGAAACGAGGATGGAAACAGCTTGAGTGATGAGGCCAGGGTATGCCCTTCCATCACCCGCGAACGGACGGCGGAAAAAATCCGTCGGGTCGAACCGCGCTCCGTCTGGCGCACGACGGTTGCCAGTGCTTCTTCCAGCGGTGAGCCCGCGGATACCAGGGTTGCCAGCTGCCGCGTGACCAGCGCCAGATCAGCCGGATTCAAACTGCCGCTCAGCCAGCTGCCCCCTGCCTCACGACTGCGCTGCTTCTGCGCCACCTCACTGACTTCCAGCGGGATCAATCCGCCATTGCGCAACAGCTGCCGGGCCTGCCGGGCCGTATCGGCCTCCAGCATCCCCTTTTCTTCCTTGCCCCCGGCATTAAGGGCCAGATACTCAAAGGCCGGCATCAGGCACTGTCCTCACGCGTGACCCTGAGCACCTCATCCAGCGAAGTCCGCCCCTCCCGTACCAGACGGATACCGTCATCCCGCAGGCTGGGCATGGTTTCCCGCACTTTCTGCTCCAGCCGGATTTCACCCGCCTGATCATGGATCATCTGGCGCACGTCGTTATTGAGCTCAATCAGCTCATAAATGCCACAGCGGCCGGCAAAACCGTGGTGATTACATTCCGGACAGCCTTTCGGGTGATAAAGCAGCGGACGGGCATGGTGATGTGCACGGGCACCCGCCGGGCCATACATCAGCTCCAGCTCCCCGTCACTGGCCTCCTGCGGTACCCGGCATACCGGGCACAGGGTGCGCACCAGACGCTGGGACACAACGCCGATCAGGCTGGATGCCAGCAGATAAGGCTCAACCCCCATGTCCTGCAGGCGGGCCACGGCCCCGACAGCGGTGTTGGTATGCAGGGTGGAAAACACCAGATGCCCGGTCAGACTGGCCTGTACCGCAATTTCCGCCGTTTCCAGATCACGGATTTCCCCCACCATGACCACATCCGGGTCCTGACGCAGGATGGCACGCAGCCCGCGGGCAAAGGTCATGTCCACCTTGGCATTGACCTGGGTCTGGCCGATGCCGTCGATATAGTATTCGATCGGGTCTTCCACGGTCAGGATATTGCGTCGGGCATCATTCAGGTTGCTGAGCGCGGCATACAGGGTGGTGGTTTTCCCCGAACCGGTCGGCCCCGTGACCAGAATGATGCCATGCGGTTTGGCAATCAGGCGCTGCAAGCGCTGGTGCACCGTGTCTTCCATGCCGAGGCTGGACAGCACCAGCCGTCCAGCCTGCTTGTCCAGCAGACGCAGAACCACCCGCTCACTGTAGCCGGATGGCAGGGTGGACACCCGCACATCCACCGGACGTCCGGCCAGCCGCAGGGAAATGCGCCCATCCTGCGGCACACGCTTTTCGGCAATATCGAGCCGGGCCATGACCTTGATGCGCGAGATGATCAGGGGCGCGAGCTTTCGGGGTGGCTCCAGTATCTCGCGCAACACCCCATCCACGCGCATGCGCACCAGCATGCGGTTTTCAAAGGTTTCAATATGAATGTCCGAGGCATTTTCCTTGACCGCCTGGGACAGCAGGGCATTGATCAGGCGGATGATGGGGGCATCGTCCTCGGATTCCAGCAGGTCTTCCGGCTCGGACAGTGACTCGGCAATGTCACTCAGGTCGGCCTCATCCCCCAGATCCTGCATCACTGCCGCACCGGTCTGGCTGCGGTCATAGCGCAGGGCCAGCAGCCGCTCAAAGGTCGGTGTATCCACACGCTTGAAGCGCAGCCTTACCGGCAGGCTGCGCTGGATTTCCATCAGCACCTGCGGCTCCAGTCGTTCCCTGCACAGCAATAAATCCGGTTCGGCCTCATCCAGTAGCACCCCATGACGCTTGGCGAAGGCATAGGGCAGGTTCAGCACAGGAATCACCGGGCCTGAATCCGGCATGCCTTCCAGGGTAGCCGTGTTTATTGTTATTTCGTTCATTGTTTGTGCCGTCATAGCGTTCAATCGGCCTCAGCGCCCGCTCCCGCTCTCAGGCGTAAAGACACTGGAATTCTGCTGACGGGCAGCCGGAGCGGGCCGGGTGATGCGCCGCACCGGCGGTTGAGCCTGTTGCGGAAGGTGCAGATTGTCAACACTGGCATTGTTGACACAATTGTTGTCCGCGCAGTCAAGACTCGGAAACTGGGCCGGCTGCCCGAGGCTTCCGCGTTTGAGCACATTGCTGTCCTGCTGCTGACGCTGCAGGGTCTGCCATTTCAGGCGGCTGTAGGCATCGGATGACAGGCGGTCGGCCAGAATGACCGGGTGGATGAAGGCCATCAGGTTCTGCTTGTTCTTGCTGGTGGTGTTTTCCCGGAACGCACCACCGATAATGGGCAGATCGGACAACACCGGCACCTTGTTTTCCCGGTCATTGAAATCATCCTGGATCAACCCGCCCAGCACCAGCACCTGCCCGTCCTCCACCATGACATTGGTATTGATGGTACGCTTGTTGGTAATCAGGTCGGAAGCCCCCGAGCTGCTGGCAGCGATACTGGATACTTCCTGCTGAATTTTCATGCGGATGGTACGGTCACGATTGATCTGGGGCGTGACCTTGAGGGTCAGACCCACATCCTGACGCTGGATGGTAGTGAAGGGGTTTTCAGCCGACCCGGTGGAACCACTGGCGTAGGAACCGGTAATGAACGGTACGTTCTGTCCCACGACAATGCTGGCCTCTTCATTATCCATGGTGACCAGTGTGGGTGTTGACAGGATATTGGTAGCCGCATCCCCCCGCAGGGCCTCCACCACGACCCCGAACCGGCTGCCACCCAGACCGAACAGAAAACCGCCCGGAACCGTGGTAGCGCCATTCATCAAGCCCAGCACGGTATTCAGTCCTCCGAAATTGCTGTAACCCACACCGCCGACACCACTGTTCTGGGCACCATTGGCCACAATGCCGGTTCCGAGCTGGTTGCTCAGGTTGGTGGAAACCTCGGCAATAATGGCCTCGATCATGACCTGGCTGCGCCGCCGGTCAAGCTGTGAAATCACGCGCTGCAGGTTGACATGAATGTGCTCGGGTGCGGAAATGATCAGGGAATTGGTGGTCTTGTCAGCCTGAATGCTGATGTCGGAACCACTGCCACTGGCAGTGGATGGTGTTGACCCGGCAGCGGCGGCCTCGGTCGTACCGGCAGACTGCTTCTGTATTCCCTGCGCGGTTTCCTTCAGCACACCGACCAGCTCCTCGGCACTGGCATAGCGCAGGGCAACCACGCGGGTACGACCGGCGGTATTTTTCGGAATGTCCAGGCGCCGGATGGCAGCAATGATCGGTGCCCGTTTGGTCTTGTCCCCGGAAATCAGGATGCTGTTGGTACGCTCGTCCGCTGCCAGCCGGATCTGCTGGGTTGTGGTGGCATTCTCCCCCTGTGCCTTCTCGGTTATCTGCAGCTGGTTCAGGGTCTGCAGCAGCTGGGTGGCAACCGCATACCGGATTGGCACCACATCGGTACCATCCGGCGGATTGCCGGGGATATCCAGCTGCTTGATGGCATTCAGCACCGGCAGGCGGTCTTCCTGATCCCCGGCAATGATAATGCTGTTGGTGTTTTCATCCACGGCAATGCGGGCCTGCTTGACCGGATTGGCCCCCTCTCCAGTCGGCTGGGCGACCTGCAGCTGCTTCATCGCCTCCACCAGCTGACGGGCATTGCCATGTTTGAGACGCACGATCTGGATCGTCAGTGGCTGGGTCCGCGGCACATCCAGACTCCTGACCGTGGCCACGATCGGAGCGCGATCCTCCTGATCCCCGGCCACGATGATACTGTTGGTGCCGGTATCCACCGCAATCCGGGCCTGCTTGACCGGATTGGCCCCCTCGGTTTTGGCATCAGTGATCTGCAGCTGGCGCAGCACCTCGACCATGCGTGCGGCATCGGCATAACGCAGCTTCAGAATCTGGACCGAAACCGGCTGGGTCCGCGGCACATCCAGACTGCGAATGGCGGCCACAATGGGTTCGCGGTCCTCCTGATCCCCGGAAATGATGATACTGTTGGTCCCGGCATCCACGGCAATGCGGGCCTGTTTGACGGCAGCCCCACCCTCGGCACCGCCGGCAGCGGGAGCCACCTGCAACTGACGCAGTACCTCGACCATGCGTGTGGCATCGGCATAACGCAGCTTGATGACCTGGGTAGACGGCGGCTGGGTGCGCGGAATGTCCAGCCGCTGGATCATGGCCCGCATGCGTTCACGGTCGGCCTTGTCACCGGACACCAGCAGGCTGTTGGTCCGCTCATCCACCGAAATGTAAACCCGCTGGGGTACCGCACCGCCATCCGGCGTCTTGCCACTGGCCATCAGGCCGCGCAGGGTATTGGCCAGCTGGCTGGCGACCGAATAGCGCAGCGCCACCAGTTCAAAATCCTGATTGTTGGGCACATCAATCTGGCGAATGACTTCCGCCAGCCGCTGTACATTCTGGCCGCGCCCGGTCACGATCACGGCATTGCTGGACTGGTTGAACTGGATCCGGGTCTCGCCCTGCCCCGCCAGCGGCTGCAGGGTCTGGATCGCGGTATTGACCGGGATATACTGGAGCGGAAACACCTGAGTCACGGTTTCATCCACATCCACCCGGGGGGCCGGCTTTTCCGGTGTCCCCTGAATGATGGGGGCTACCTGGGAACGGGCCTTGTTGATCGGCACAATTTTGGTCACATTCCCGGCATCAATGGCCTCGAAGCCATGCACCTGCAGAATGGACAGAAACGCCTCATAAAACTGGTCCTCGCTCAGGCCTTCACCGGACACGAAGGTGACGTTGCCACGTACCGCCGGATCAATGACAAAATTTTTGCCCGTGACCTTGGAAACCGCTTCCACCAGAGTACGGATTTCCGTGTTCTGCAGGTTGATTCTCGGTGTTTCCGCCACAACGGAAGGCAGCAGGGTCGCCCATAAAAGACTGGCTGCCAGCATGATCGCCCGGCCAGAAAAGTGTTTATGCCTGATATTGTTTTCCATGATTCAAATCCGGTTTGTTCTTGCGCAGCTGCCCAGTCGCATCAGGTTTCAGTCAGCGCTGACCCAGCACAGGGTGCAGACGCTGCAGCATCTCCTTGAATACCTTGGGGCTGGCCGCCAGCGTATCACCGCTCTGCAGCTGACTGTTGCCACCCCAGGGGTCACCCACCAGCCCCCCCGCCTCCTGAACCAGCAGGATGCCGGCTGCCATATCCCAGGCATTCAAGCGGAATTCCCAGAAGGCATCAAAGCGCCCGCAGGCCACATAAGCCAGATCCAGTGCAGCCGACCCGCAACGGCGCACGCCAGCGGTCCCGGGAACCAGCACCCTGAGCGTGTCCAGATAGCCATCCAGGTCATGCCCGGCCTTGAAGGGAATCCCGGTACTGAGCAACGCCCCGTCCATGGAAGGGCGGCTGGAAACCCGGATACGGCGGTTGTTAAGGGTTGCCCCTTCACCGCGTGCTGCCGCGAACAGCTCGTCATGCTGAGGGTCATAGACGACGCCCACCAGCAGCCGTCCCTTGTGTTTGAGGGCAATGGAAACCGTATACAGGGGGAGCCCGTACAGAAAATTGGTGGTACCGTCCAGTGGATCAATCAGCCACTGGTAATCGGCATCTTCCCGCCCCAGCGACCCGCTCTCCTCGCCGAGAATGGCATGATCCGGATAGGCCTTGCGCAGTGCCTGAATGATCATCACCTCAGACTGGCGATCCACCTCACTGACAAAATCATTCGGCACTTTGGTTTCAACACGCAGGCGTTCAACATTACCGGCATGGCGACGGATAAAATCACCCGCATCCCGGGCAATGCGGGAGGCGGTATTCAGCATCGGGTGCATTCAGTCAACGGTTCTCTTGCTACTAAACGTTGGGTGCGAGGATACCACAAAGGCCGTTTTCATATTGTGGGGATTGTGTGGAGATTGGCAGCCTGCAACACGGTTACAATCCGGACACCTGAGCCTTCATGACCTCCACAATGGCATACACGCCGACGTGGCGGTTGGGACTCAGGTTTTCAGCCAGCTGGATGCGTTCAAAAAGGTCGTCCACATCCAGGGCCAATACCGCCTCGCGGGTGCGCCCGGAATAAATGTTCACCAGCAGGGCAACCACGCCCTTGATGATGGCAGTATCGCAATCCCCATGGAACACCACGCGCACCGGATCCGTCGGGTCCGGTAATGCCCTGACCCAGACCTTGCTCATGCAGGCATGAACCCGGTTGGCATCCACATGCTCGTCAGCCGGCATCGGAGCCAGTGCCTCGCCCAGTTCGGTCAGGTACTGGTAGCGCTGCTCCCAGTCCCTCAGAAACTCGAAGTCGGCGGCAATTTCATCCAGGTCTGTCATTCAAACTCCGAAGGACTCGCCACAGCCACACTGGTTTTTGATGTTCGGATTATTGAATTCCAGTCCCTGATTAAGCACGTTGTTTTTGACAAAATTGATTTCAGTGCCATCCAGAAAACCCAGGCTGTCCTGATCCACAAACACCTTGACCCCATGATTTTCGTACACATTATCAGCATCACCCGCCTCATCCACGTAGTCAACCACATACATGAAGCCGGTACAGCCACTTTTCTTCACCCCCAGACGCATGCCCAGACCATGGCCACGCTTGTCGAGCTGCTGGCGGATATGCCGGGCAGCCGGTTCGGTAATACTGATCATTGTTTTCACTCCTGAAATTTCAGTCTGTTTAAAGCACCCGATTACAGCATATTGAGTTCCAGCAGGGCCTCTTCCGTCATGCGTGAACGATCCCAGGGCGGGTCCCAGACCAGTTCCACCTGCACCTCATTGACCTCATCCAGCGACCGCACCACCCCCTCCACCTGCCCTGGCAGGCTGCCTGCCACCGGACAGGCCGGGCTGGTCAGGGTCATCTGGATGGCCACTGCATTGCTGTCATCCACATCAATCGAGTAAATCAGGCCGAGGTCATAAATATTAACCGGAATTTCCGGATCATAGACCTGCTTGATGGCTTCCACCACCTGATCCCTGAGCCAGGCCTGCCGGCCCTCACCCGAGGCTTCATACTCGGACAGTTTCTTTGCTTTTTCAAGCCGCGACAACTTGAACATAAGTCACCTCAGTCACTTCACGCCATGCCGGCCAGCACCCCGGCCAGCCGCTGCTCCAGCAGGGCCTGTGCACGCTGCTGCAACACTTCACTGCGACAGGTCTGCAGGATTTCTCCGGCAAACCCCTTGCACACCATGTTCACCGCCTGATCACGCGGAATGCCGCGTGACCGCAGGTAAAACAGCATTTCGGCATCAATCTGCCCCACGGTGGTGCCGTGGCTGCACTGCACATCATCAGCGTAGATCTCCAGCTGGGGCCTGGTGTCTATCTCCGCCTGCCGTGACAGCAGCAGGTTGTCATTACTCAGGCGCGCGTCCGTTTTCTGGGCATCCGGCTGCACCAGAATAATACCGTCAAACGCGGCCCTACCACGCCCGGACAGGATGCCCTTGAAACGTTCGGTACTGCTGCAGCCCGGCACACCGTGCACAATGTCGAGCTGCAGGTCATGACTCTGCTGCCCGCCACTCAGGTAAAAACCGTTGAGCTCACAATGCGCACCTGCCGCCGCAAATGACACATGAAATTCGCTGCGTGACCACAGTCCGCCCATGGCCAGTGTCGTGCCGGTATAGGCACTGTCGGCCTGCTGCCGCAGGTACAGGGCATTCAGGTGCCGGTGCGGGTCCGCCTCGTTCTGGAGCCGGGCATGAGCAAGCCTTGCCCCCCGGCCCAACAGGATTTCAGTCATGCCATTATAGAGTCCGGCACTGGCGTCATCATGACCCAGGTACTGCTCGCTCAGACTCAGCTGCGCACCGTCCTCCAGTACCAGCACCACCCGTGGCTGCACCAGCCAGCCGGATGCCAGCCCGCTGTTCACATGCAGTATCTCCAGTTTCTGCTCCGGATCCGGGCCGGCAGCCACCCGGATGACCACCCCGTCATGGGCCATGGCCGCATTCAGGGCGGCAAACAGGTGCCGTCCGGGGCCGCTGACGCTGCCCACCACCGTATCATCAGCCAGCGCCTGTGCCAGCGGCAGCACGCTGACCCCGGACGGCACCTGCGACAGCGCCGGGAGCCAGACACCATTGTGCAATACGATGCGGCAGCCATCCGTATCCCCCAGAGCCAGCGCCGCCACCTGCTGCACACTCAGCGCGGCCGTCGTGGCGGCCGGTTTGGGCTCCCATGCCTGCTCGAACAATACTGGCAGGGGGGTATAACGCCAGCTTTCCTGCTTGCGTTTCGGCAATGGCAGCGCATGCAGGGCGGTCTGCGCCTTGAGCGCCAGGGCGTGATGCGGCTTTGAGGTATCAGCCAGGGAGCGGAAATGCTGCAGCAGCAGATCCGCTCTGGCGGTACCGGCGACCATGGCACTCATGCCGCCGCCTCCTGTGCCTTGATCCAGCCATAACCCTTTTCTTCCAGTTCCAGCGCCAGCGACTTGTCACCGGAACGGATAATGCGGCCATTACTCAGCACATGCACATAATCGGGCTGGATATAGTCCAGCAGACGCTGGTAATGGGTGATCACCAGCATGGAGCGCTCCGGACTGCGCAGGGCGTTCACCCCGTCAGCCACAATGCGCAGGGCGTCAATGTCCAGCCCGGAATCGGTTTCATCCAGAATGGCGAGTTTCGGCTCCAGCAACGACATCTGCAGGATTTCATTGCGCTTCATTTCCCCGCCTGAAAAGCCGGTATTCACCGAACGTCTGAGCAGGCTCTCATCCATGTTCAGCTCACGCAGCTTGCTGCGTACCTGCTTCATGAAATTGAGTGAATTCAGCGGCTCCTCACCACGGGCGGTGCGAATGGCATTGAGGGAAGTCTGCAGGAAATAGGTGTTGTTCACCCCCGGCAGCTCGACCGGGTACTGGAAAGCCATGAAAATACCCAGATGGGCACGTTCCTCCGGTTCCAGTGCCAGCAGGTCCTGGCCCAGAAAGCGCACACTGCCCTCGGTAACCACGTACTCTTCGCGCCCGGCCAGCACCTTGGACAGGGTGCTTTTCCCCGCCCCGTTCGGCCCCATGATGGCATGGACCTCCCCGGCCCCGATTTCCAGATTCAGGCCCTTGAGGATTTCTTCGCCGTTGATACCGGCGTGCAGATGGTTGATTGATAACATGACCGTTTGATTCTCCCGTAAAAACCTTAACCCACAGCCCCTTCCAGACTGATTTCCAGCAGCTTGCGGGCCTCGACCGCAAACTCCATCGGCAATTCATTGAACACTTCCTTGCAGAACCCGTTCACGATCATGGATACCGCATCCTCCTCACTCAATCCGCGCTGGCGGCAGTAGAACAGCTGGTCCTCGCCGATTCTGGAGGTGGTGGCCTCATGTTCGACCTTGGCGGTGGGGTTGATGACCTCAATGTAGGGGAAAGTGTGGGCACCACACCGGTCCCCGATCAGGAGGGAGTCACACTGGGTATGGTTGCGCCCGTTTTCCGCACCTCGGTTCATGCGTACCAGACCCCGATAGGTATTCTGGCCCCGATCGGCGGAAATGCCTTTGGATACAATGGTACTGCGGGTATTTTTGCCCAGGTGGTACATTTTGGTGCCGGTATCAGCCTGCTGGGCGGCACGGGCCACGGCCACGGAATAAAACTCACCCACCGAGTCATCACCGCGCAGGATGCAGCTGGGGTATTTCCAGGTGATGGCGGAACCGGTTTCGACCTGGGTCCAGGAAATGTGGGACCGGTCCCCCTGACACACCCCGCGTTTGGTGACGAAATTGTAGATGCCACCCTTGCCGTTTTCATCACCGGGGTACCAGTTCTGCACCGTGGAATACTTGATCCTTGCATCCTCCAGTGCCACCAGCTCCACGACAGCGGCATGCAGCTGGTTTTCATCCCGCTGGGGGGCGGTACAGCCTTCCAGATAACTCACATAACTGCCCTTGTCGGCAATGATCAGGGTGCGTTCAAACTGACCGGTATTGCGCTCGTTGATGCGGAAATAGGTGGAAAGCTCCATCGGACAGCGTACACCCTCGGGGATGTAGACAAAGGTACCGTCGGTGAACACGGCACTGTTGAGGGCGGCAAAGTAGTTGTCGGCCTGCGGCACCACGGTCCCCAGGTATTTCTGCACCAGCTCGGGATAATCGTGCATGGCCTCGGAGATCGAACAGAAAATCACACCGGCCTCCGCCAGCTGCTTGCGGAAGGTCGTTGCCACTGACACGCTGTCAAATACCATGTCCACCGCCACCCCGGCCAGCACTTTCTGCTCCTCGACCGGAATGCCGAGTTTTTCATAGGTACGCAAAAGCTCCGGGTCGACCTCATCCAGACTCTTGGGGCCATCCGCAGCCGATTTGGGGGCGGAATAATAGGAAATGGCCTGATAGTCAATTTTCGGATAGTTCAGGTGCGCCCAGTCCGGCACTTCCATCCGCAGCCATTTGTGGTACGCTTGGAGACGCCATTCCAGCATGAACGCCGGTTCCTTTTTCTTGGCCGAAATGAAGCGGATCACCGATTCATCCAGACCGGGGGGGACCGTGTCCGCTTCAATGTCAGTGACAAAACCGGCGGTATAACCGGTTCTGGCCAGTTCCTCAAGGTGTTTTTCCGCGGCATCCATCGACACACAATCTCCAATAACCGAGTAATTTGGTAGGGTATTGTAGGGATTCCTGTCCCATTGATCAAATAGACTTGCACTTCGGAGGAAAATGTATCCCTTCCGGCTTCAGGTACGGCCTCCGGACAGGCAGGACCAGGCCCCTCCCCGGCCCTGGAACCTCCCATCTCGCCTGCCCCTGCAGCCCCGGTTTTCGTGTTAAGCTTCCGTACCTGAAAACAACAACCAGACTGGCAGGTTCCCCCCTGCCTCCCGGAGCGATGAGTGAGCATTGAGTACGACTACATCATCATTGGCGGCGGTATTGTCGGCGTCTCCACCGCCTGGCAACTCAAGCAGCGCCACCCCGACAAGCGCATTCTGCTGCTGGAGAAAGAGTCCGAGCTGGCCCGGCACCAGACCGGCCACAACAGCGGGGTCATCCATGCCGGGGTCTATTACCAGCCCGGCAGCCTCAAGGCCCGCTTCTGTCGTGAAGGCTCACAGGCCACCATGGCCTTCTGCCGCGAACACGGCATTCCGTATGAACAGTGCGGCAAGTTGCTGGTGGCCACCAGTCCGCTGGAACTGGAACGCCTGCAGGCCCTGTTCGAACGCTGCCGGCAGAATGGTATCGAGGCCGAACGGCTGGATCAGAAAGGGTTGAAGCAGCTGGAACCGCAGATTGCCGGCTTGGGGGCCATCCGGGTACCGGCCACCGGGATTGTAAACTACCGGCTGGTCACGGAGAAAATGGCTCAGGCCTTTGTCCAGCTCGGCGGGGAAATCCGCCTGCGGCATCAGGTCACGGACCTGAACGAGCTGCGCGCCATGGTCGAGCTCACCGTCACCAGCCCCGAAGGTATGCATCCGCTGGAAGCGCGCTTCCTGATCGTATGCGGCGGGCTGCAGGCCGACCGCTTCACGCACATGATGGGACTGCCGCTGGATTTCCGCATCATTCCGTTCCGGGGCGAGTATTACCGTCTGGCCCGGCGCCGGCAGGACATGACCCGGCACCTGATCTATCCGGTGCCGGACCCGGAACTGCCGTTTCTGGGTGTGCACCTGACGCGCATGATCGACGGTAGTCTCACCGCCGGCCCCAACGCCGTACTGGGCTACCGGCGCGAGGGTTACGGACGCTTCAATTTCAGCCCGGTTGATACCCTGGACATGCTGCGCTTTCCCGGTTTCTGGCAGGTGATGCGCCGGCACCTGCGCACCGGGCTGCAGGAGACCCTGAATGCCTGGTGGAAACCGGGCTATCTGGAACAGGTACGCAAATACGCGCCCCAGATCGGCCTGCGCGACCTCAAGCCCTGGCCGGCCGGCATCCGTGCCCAGGCGATACTGCGGGACGGTACGCTGGTGCATGACTTCCTGTTTGCGGAAAGCCCGCGCAGCCTGCACGTATGCAATGCCCCCTCCCCGGCTGCCACCTCTGCCATTCCGATCGGGCAGTACATCTGCGAAAAGGCGGAGGCGGCCAATCCTGACTGATACGGGAGACGCCGACACGCGCCAGAAACACGCCACGGAAAGGAGCGTCCGGCCACCTTTCCGCCGCCCCTTACTCAGCCACCGCCAGCGGTCTGGCAACGGGCCGTGTTCTGGCACTGATCAGCACCACCGCCACAAAAATCAGCCCGGCAGCCAGATAATCCCTCGCCGTGATCGGCTCACCCACCAGCACAGCCCCGATCACCAGCGCCACCACAGGTGGAATATAGGTCGAGGAAGCTGCCGTTACCGCCCCCAGTTTATCGACGATATAATAGTAGATCAGGTAGGCCAGTCCGGTTCCAAGCAGCCCCAGCCCGACCACCAGGCCGATAGCAGCCTGCGGACTCCGGGTGATGTGGCTGATCCCTTCAAGACCGGTGAAAACCAGCAGGGTCGGTAGCGCCAGTCCCAGCTGGTAGGTCGCCAGGGCAGCCGGCGGAATCCCCAGCGGAGTAATGTATTTTCTGGCATAGATAAACGAGGCTCCCAGACTGAGCGAACCCAGCACCATGTAAATGACTCCCTGCACCTTGGCGGCCCCCGGATGGGTGGAAAAGGGGTCTGCAATCAGCACCACCCCGGCAAAGCCGGCCAGCAGACCCAGCACACGCCGCAGGCTGGCCCGCTCACCTGGAATGAAAACCAGCGCCAGCAACAGCGCAAACACCGGGATCGCCCCGCTCAGCGCTCCGGCCACGCCGGAGGGCAGCAGGGCCGTCCCTTTGGCAAAACCATAGTAATAGGCTGCTGTCGCCAGTATCGACATGACCAGAAAATGATGGGCATGGTGCAGGTGGGAGCGCTGCAGTACGCCGCGCAGCCCGGCATAAAGCAGTACCGGCACAAACCCGAACAGCACCCGCAGCAGCACGATCTGCTCCGGGGTGATCAGTGCCGCCGCCAGTTTCATGTAAATAAAATTGCTGCCCCAGATCAGACCCAGCAGCCAGAACGCCAGTATCGGCAAATACTTCACATCAATTCTCCCGTTATTCATTCATTGGCCCACACCCTCACGGTACAAGCCGGGCTGCCCCGGTAGCCACAGAAACACTGTGGGGCGGGGCTGTGATGCGCCATTCTTGCCGGATTGCTCTGGTGTGACAAACGATTTATCCTGCGATATAAAGCAGTTTTTCTATTTTATGAGCGACCCGGCACCTGCCGACCGAAACGGATGAACCCATGCCCAACTCCCTGCCGCCCTTGCGGGCACTGGTTGCCTTTGAAGCCGCACTGCGGCACGCCAGTTTCAAACAGGCGGCTGAAGAGCTGCACCTCACGCCCGGTGCGGTCTCGCAACAGGTACAGAAACTGGAGCAATGGCTGGGACAGGCGCTGTTTGTACGCACCGTCCGGCAACTGCAGCCGACCGAACACGCCAGAAGCTATTACAGCCGCATCGCCCCGGCCCTGGAACAGATCAGCAGTGCCAGTGCCACCATCCGCAATCAGAGCACCGATGTTGTCTGCCTGTCACTGGCCCAGACGCTGGCCGTCAAATGGCTCGGCCCCCGGCTGGGCGATTTTGCCAGCCATCACCCCGACATTGAAATCCATATCAATGCCAGCAATCATCTGGTCGATTTCCGGCAGGAGGCCGTGGATTTGGCCATCCGGTATTTTGACGGCCAGGATGCCAGCCTGGAAACCGAGCTGCTGTATCAGGATGTTGTGCAGGTATTCTGCACCCCGGAGTATGCACGGACCCTGGCCCTGCAACACCCGGACCAGCTCACCCATGCCACCCTGATCGTGGCCAGCATCTATCCATACTGGGATGACTGGCTGGCGGCCTTCAGCAACATCACACCCGTGACCCGCAAGCGCATCAATACCCTGTACTTTGACCAGACCCTGCTGGCCATTGACGCGGCCCGGCGCGGCCAGGGCGTGGTGCTAAGCAATGCCCTACTGGTGCAGGAGGAGTTGCACCGGGGCCAGCTGGTCAGCCCGTTTCCCTGCCAGCTGGCACGCGATCAGGGCTATTATCTGGTCTATCCGCGCCAGTACCCGCTCAGCCAGGCCGCCCGCAAACTCCGGGACTGGCTGCTGACACAGCGGGCACCTCACCCCTGGGCCTGATTCCCGCCCATCCCGCCCACCGGCAGACCCAGCATCAGAGCACCCGGTCAAATCCGGCTTTGTACAGAGAAACGCCGACTTCACAAGCCCCTATCGCAATTTAAATTCAACTTACTGAATTTAATGATTTTTTTAAATCATCCATTAATCGACATCCTTGTTTCTTTTAGGGGGATAAGAAATTCAGGCATTTTTCGTTATAGTGTATAATTATCCATTTATGTGTGACGGGCACAGCACATCATCAGATTTGAAGGGACCACTTTTGAAACCAGCCTTTTTCCAAACAGCCTTGCTGAGTGGCGTATTTTTATTGGCCACAGGCTGTACCAACCTGCCGACACAAACACCAGCCAAACCGGCTGCAGACTCATCTGAAAACCTGCCGGCCCGGTGGACAGCCGTGCCTGAAAGCCGCCTGACTCAGGGTGATGTTGTGAAGGGTAACTGGTGGACAGCATTCAATGATGCCAACCTGAACCGGGCCATCAGTCAGGCCGTTGGCAACAATTACCAGATTGCACAATCCAGGGCACAGCTGGCCCAGGCCAAAGCACAGGCCCTCATTGCCAGTGCCAGCCGGCTTCCGGCGGTCGGTGCCGGGCTGCAGGCCGACAGAACCCGCCAGGGTGGCGGAGACAATGGGTTCAGCACCAATGAAAGCTACGGGCTGAACCTGTTGAATGTTTCCTGGGAGGTGGATTTATGGAACCGCCTCAAGGCACAATCCGCAGCGGCCAATGCATCCTATCTGGCCAGTAATGAAGCCCTGCGCGCCGTGCGCCAGGCGGTGGCCGCACAAACTGCCAAGGCGTATCTGGCGGTGGTTGAGTCCAGGCAGCAGCTTGGCCTGTCCCAACGCACCTTGCAGGTCATGACGGAAACCGCCCGTCAGGTAGGCAACCGTGCCGATGTCGGGATCGGCTCCCCCGGTGACAAATACCTGTCCCAATCAAACCGTGACTCGGCTAAAGCCGGACTGGCAGGGCACCAGGAAGCGCTGGACCGGGCCTCCCGGCAATTACAGCTGCTGATGAGCGCTTACCCGGACGCCAAAGTCACCACTGCTGATACCCTGCCCCGGCTGCCGGCCCTGCCCGGGATCGGGATCCCCGCCAGCCTGCTGGCCCGGCGACCGGATGTGCTGGCAGCGGAACGACAACTGCAGGCAGCCGGTTTCAATATGCTGGCGGCCCGACGCGCCCTGCTTCCGGGGATCAGCCTGACAACCGGCCTGGGTACCGCCAGTACTGAATTAAAGAACCTGCTGGATGGCGACTTTTCATTCTGGCGTTTGGGCGGCAGCCTGCTGCAACCCGTTTTCCAGGGTGGCACATTGCGGGCCAATGTGCTGCTGAACGAAGCCCGGCAGCAGGAAGCCGCGAATGCTTATGCACAGGTGGCATTAACCGCCTTTTCAGAAGTGGAAAGCGCACTGGCTGCACGCAGCACCATCAATAACCGTCAGTCCGCCCTGTGCAGCGCGGCCAATGCCGCCAAATCCGCCGAGCAGATTTCCTTTAACCGCTATCGCCAGGGTATCGAGCCTTACCTTACGGTACTGGAAAGCCAACGCCGCACCCTGGATGCGGCCAGTGCCTGTATTTCCGCACAGCGGGCGGCACTGGACAATTATGTTGCCCTTCAACTGGCATTGGGCGGAGGCTTCGAGGCGCTCGCAGCCTCCGCGCCGCTTCCCCAGGCAGCCGGGCAGGAGCGCCTGCCAGTCGCCCCGCCACGAAAAGATCAGGCGCAGTAAAAACGGTTTGCAAGGAGTATTTAGGATGAAGTTTCATAAGCCAATGGGGCTTGCTGTCTGCTCGTCCCTTTTTCTTTTTAATCTGGCCAGCGCAGAACCCGACGTTGATGACGAGCTGGCGCTGGATTTGAAACAGCTGGAGCAGGTATTGGCACAGGGCACCCGCTACACCGTGGTTTCCGGGGACAGCCTGTCAAAAATAGCGCAGGGTTTTTATGCTGACCCCAGTTTATGGCCCGCGATCCTGAACAGCAATAACGAGCGCCTGAAGGGTGATCCCATGGGGTTGAGACCCGGCATGACGCTCAGGATTCCGGCACTGGAGGAGGCTATGGCCGACAAGGACCTGTCCGGGATACTGCCCGGTGAACAGGGTGCAGGGCTGGAGGGCCCTGGCCCGTTTCCGGCTGACCTCTCCGGCATCAACCCTTATCTGCCCCCCCCGGCAGGGAACATGCAGCCCGTGCCCCGGACGACGCGCACAGCGGTGCGGGTGCACCCGGACTGGCTCTACTCCGAAGGGGTTGCCCGAGCCATCCGCCGTGAATACATGACCTTTGAAAATGCCGGGCGCATTGCTTTTCTTGACCCCAAACTCAAGGAAGGTGACTGGGTCAAGAAAGGCCAGGTACTGGCTTATCAGGATCAAAGCCGCCCCGCTGCGACCGTAGCCACCGCCAGCGCCCAGCTGGTGAGTGCCAACACCCAGCTGACCAGCGCCCATTCCCAATTGACCGGCGCCCAATCCCAGCTGGCAGATGCCGATGCCCAGCTGGTGCGTGCCAATACCCAGCTGGCGGTCGCGGAGGCAAACCGGATGGAAGCGGATGCCAACCTGCAGCTGGCACAGCGGACTTTCCAGCGCTATGCCACCCTGTTAAAGCAGAAATCCGCCTCCCAGCAGGAATATGACAGCGCGGAAGCCCAGTTGACTGCGGCCAAAGCCGGCGTGCGCCGTTCCGCTGAACAGATCAACTCGGCCCGGGCCGACATCAATGTTGCCCGCACCGGCATCACCACCGCCAAAGCCAATGTCGACACCGCCAAAGCCGGCGTTGCGGCTGCCAAGGCCGGGGTTGGTACCGCACAGGCCAATGTGGGCAGCGCCAATGTCACGAAAAAGGAATCCCATCTGGTCTCCCCGATTGACGGGGTGGTGGCACGCATTAATGTGGAACAGGGCTATTATTACAGCCCCCAGTATATCCAGTCCCAATCCGAACAACAGTTGTTTAATACCGTCCCCATTATCCTGATCGATCCCCGGCAGTTTGAAGTAACGATCCGCCTGCCTTATGACCAGTATGACAACGTAAAGGTCGGTGCCGAGGCTTATATCGATATTGTCGACATCAATGCCACCCTGGAAGAGCGCCTGCCCAGTGAAACGGCAGGACCACAGAAAGCCCTGTCCAGTTACCCGATCCGGGGCCGGATTTACTCGGTCAGTCCGGTCCTGGATACTGACCTGCGCAACTTCATTATCACCGTGCGCACCACCCAGGGGCAGAATCGCCTGCGTGATGGTGAAAATGTATCGCTGTGGATCAGGCGGGCCCGGCAACAGGCAGCAAACCCATAAACAACAACAGATTGCAGGAGAAAATCAAGATGAGGCATAAATTTGCAGTGGGGCTGCTGACCGTGTTGCTGGCCGGATGTCAGCCTGCCGAGGAAGCGGCTGTCGCCCCCCCCAAACCACGCCCGGTTAAAGTCAGCACAGTGACGAAAATCAGTGAAGGGACCGAATACAGCTACCCGGCCACGGTACTTTCATCCCAGGTCGCTGAACTGTCTTTTCGGGTGGGTGGGCAAATTATCGATTTACCCGTGCTCGCCATGAGTGAGGTAAAAAAGGGAGCCCTGATTGCCCGGCTGGACCCGCGTGACTTTGAATCCAGCGTGGAACAACTGAAATCGCAGATCGTGGCTGAGGAATCGCGCCTCAAGGCGATGACCAGTGGTGCCCGCCAGGAGGATATCGCCTCACTGCGTTCAGCGGTCGAAGCCGCCCAGGCCCGGGTCAGCTCGGCCCGGTCACAGGCAGAACGTACCCTGACCCAATATCGCAAGGGGCTGGTGGCAAAAGAGCAGATGGATGCAGAACTGGCGGCGGTCAAATCGGCACAGGCCCAACTGGCCGCTGACCAGCAGGCATTAAGCAAGGGCCGAAGCGGCTCCCGCAGTGAAGACGTCAAGGCACAGGAAGCAGCCATCCGGACCTTGAAAACCCAACTGGAAAATGCGCAGGACACCCGGCAGGACACCACCCTTGAGGCCCCTTTTGACGGCATTATTGCCGAGCGCAAAGTGGATAATTTTGCCAATGTCCAGGCCAAACAGGTGATTGCCGTAATCCAGAACCTGGGAATGCTGGAGTTAAGCTTCAACATCCCCGGTCCGGATGTGGCGCGCCTGGGACCGAACCGGGATTCACTGCTGCTTGAAGCCAAGCTGGATGCCGTACCTGACCGGCGTTTTCCGGCCAGGCTGGAAGAGTTCAATACCCAGGCTGACCCGCAGACCCGGACCTTTGAAGCCAGAGTTGCCATTGAGCGCCCGGAAGACTATTCCATCCTGCCGGGGATGGTAGGCCAGGTATTCGTCACGGATACCACCCGTGCCAACCAGACCCTGGGCATTCCCAGTATGGCGCTGGGTGCTGACAGTGAAAGCAGGCCCATCGTCTGGGTCGTGAATGACAATAATACGGTGGAAATGCGTCAGGTCGAACTGGGCGAGATCCGGAACGGGCAGATTGAAATCCGCTCCGGTGTCCGGGAAGGGGAGGTGATCGTGAGTGCGGGGGTCTCCTTAATGACGCCGGGGCTGGAGATCCGTCCCATCAACCAGATCGGGGAGTAATGATGGACCTCGCGCAACTTGCAATCAACAAACGGGTCGTCAGCGCACTGGTTACCCTGCTGGTACTGATTGGTGGCTATGTCTCCTATAACCTGTTGCCCCGTTTTGAAGACCCGGAATTCATCATCCGCCAGGCACAGATCATCACTCCCTATCCGGGTGCCACCTCGCTCACGGTCGCCGAGGAAGTCACCGATGTTCTGGAAAACAACCTCCAGCAACTGGAAGGGGTCAAGGAAATACGTTCGATTTCCACACCGGGCCTGTCCGAAATCACCATTGAATTTGAAATTTATGCCAGTCCCGACCGGAATACCCTGAACCAGCGTTTCACACAGCTGCGGGCGAAAGTGGACAACGCCCGGGCCAGCCTGCCACCGAATGCCGGTACGCCGGTGGTTTATGACGATTATGGCGATGTTTACGGCATTTATTATGCCATTACCGGTGAGGGCTATTCGCTGACAGAACTGTACGAATATGCCAAGGAAATCCAGAAAGCACTGGTGCTGGTGGACGGGGTTTCCAAAGTTGCCTTGCAAGGTGCCCCGCAACAGGTGATTTATGTTGAGTATTCACCCGCCCGCCTGTCCCAGCTCGGTATTTCCTCCGGCCAGCTGGCCCAGGTGCTGGAGGGGCAGAACCTGGTGACGACCTCGGGTGAGGCGGTCATGGGCAACGAGCGTATCCGGATACGCCCGGACATGGCGATAGACTCGGTGGAGACCATTGAGGCCCTGAGGATCACCAATGCCGCCAATGGTGCCAGTTACCGGCTCGGAGATATTGCTGACGTGTGGCGCGGCCCTGAAGACCCGCTTGGCGTGCGGCTTTTTGCTGACGGCAAGCCGGCCATTGGACTCGGTATCTCCAATGTCCGGGGCGGTAATGTGGTGGAGATGGGGAATGCGGTCAAACAGCGTTTTGCGGAACTGGAGGCGGAAGGCACCCGCCCGTTAGGCATTGAACTCAAGTCCATTTCCGACCAGTCGATATCGGTCAAGGTCTCCGTTGACGGCTTTGTCCAGAACGTGGTCGTGGCACTGGTGATTGTGGCCGGCACCCTGCTGGTATTCATGGGGCTGCACTCAGGCCTGCTGATGGGTGCCGTGCTGCTGGTCACGGTGGCCGGCACCCTGCTGGGCATGTACCTGTGGGGACTGGATATGCAGCGTATCTCCCTGGGGGCCCTGATTATTGCGCTGGGAATGCTGGTGGATAATGCGATTGTGGTGGTGGAGGGCACGCTGGTGCGCATACAGCGGGGCGAAAGCATTGCCAAGGCCGCCAGTACCGTGGTCGACCAGACCAAATGGCCACTGCTGGGCGGCACCATTGTCGGTATTGTCGCCTTCTCGCCCATTGGTTTTTCACCGGACAACACCGGTGAGTTTGCCGGCTCCCTGTTCTGGACCATACTGATCGCCCTGCTCTTCAGCTGGCTGGTAGCCGTCTGGCTCACGCCCTACTATTGTCTGCTGGCCTTTAAAGGCATGGTCAGGAAAAAAAATGACAGTCAGCCGGCAAAACCCTACCGGGAAAACGTCCTGCTACAGGGATTCCGCCAGTTTATCCAGGTGGCAATCAGGCTGCGCTGGCTGACGGTAACGCTGGTATTTTTGCTGTTTGCTTCGGCCATCTACAGTTTTCCTGCCGTTCCCAAAGGCTTTTTTCCGGCCTCCGACCGGGCACAGTTTGCCATTGACTACTACCTGCCGACCGATACCGACAGCAGCAAAACCATCGAGGATATCCGTGCCATTTCCGACTGGGTCAGGGAGCAGGATCATGTGACCGGCACCACCAGTGCCGTTGGTGGTGGCCATATCCGTTTCATGCTGACCTACAGCAGCGCCAGCCGTGAAGCCTCTTATGGGCAAATCCTGGTGGATACGGAAACCCCGGAATACATTGACGGGCTGATCGCGAAAACCCGCGAGTACCTGACGGAAAGTTACCCTGACTCAGACATCAAGGTCTGGCGCTTTATCCTCGGCCCTTCCAGTGGCAGTAAAATTGAAGCGCGTTTCAGCGGCCCTGATCTGGCAGAGTTACGCCGCCTGTCCCAGCAGGCACGGATTATTTTTGCGGAGGAAGGCGGGCGCGCCATCCGTGATGACTGGCGCAGCCCGGTCAAGACCATCCAGCCCATTGTCAATGAAGTGTCAGCACGCCGCGTCGGCCTCAGCAGTGCAGACATTGCCGATGCCCTGCAGGAGCATTTCAGCGGAGTGGCGATTGGCGTCCTGCGTGAGAACGATGAGTTGCGGCGCATTGTGTTCCGCCCCGGTGCAGAATACCGTGCCTCACCGGATGACCTGCGCTCGGTCATGATATTCAGCCCCGCCATCGGGCAGGCGATCCCGATCAGCCAGGTCATCGATGGCTATGAAATCGTGTTTGATGACTACAAAATCCGCCGCCTGGATCGGGCATTTACCATTACCGCCATGGCGGACCCGACCGATGGGGTCAATGCCAACGACCTGTACCAGCGCATCCGCCCCAGGGTCGATGCCCTGGAGCTGCCAGTGGGCTATACCCTGGAATGGCGGGGTGAGGCCGGTAACAGTGCCGATGCCCAGAAAGGGTTGGGAGCCACCATGCCGCTGGGTTTTCTGGCCATGATCATTGTTGTGGTACTGCTGTTTGATGCCGTACGCCAGCCACTGGTCATCTGGCTGGCCGTCCCGCTGGCCCTGATCGGCATTGTTTATGGTCTGATCATCATGCACAGCCCCATGGACTTCATGGCGATTCTCGGGTCGCTCAGCCTCATCGGGATGATGATCAAGAATGCCATTGTGCTCGTGGATGAAACCGATGTACAGATTGCCAAGGGCAGGCCCAGAATGACGGCTGTAGTGGATGCGGCGGTCAGCCGGGTACGCCCGGTCGTGCTTGGAATGCTGACCACGGTATTGGGGGTCACTCCCCTGCTCGCTGACCCGTTCTTTAAAAGCCTGGCAGTGGTCATTATTTTCGGCCTGAGCTTTGCAACCCTGCTGACACTGGTTTTCGTACCGGTGCTGTACACCATTTTCTTCAGGATCAGGGGAAGTGAAACCACCCCGCAGGCCGCTGCTGCCAGCCCGGATGAAGGAGCCGCCATCACGAGCGGCTGAGAAAAACCCGCCCCGGCCTGCTGTTTGAGGCCGGGGCGGGTCTGAAACCACCCGCCGGCAGAAGGGGAAGGCCGGCGAGTGATGCAACAGCAACACGCCGATGTGGAGTCAGCGGATCGGCCTGTCATCTGCACCGAAACGATGCAGGTTGCCTTCGGTCGGACTGATGCCGACTTCCGTGCCCACCGCCAGCTTGACCGTGCCGTCTTCACGCACGATCACAGGCTCGGTGGAACCGATGTCAACGAACAGGTAGTTGTCGGAGCCGAGGTTTTCATAATGCACCACCTTGCCCTTCCAGGTCGGGGAGGCATTGTCGATCACGAGGTGTTCGGAACGGATGCCGAGGGTGTCACAGTTGAAAGCCCTGGCAAAATCACCGGTCAGGAAATTCATCTTGGGCGAGCCGATGAAACCGGCCACAAATACCGAGTTGGGATGCCGGTACAGTTCCTCCGGGCTGCCCACCTGCTCCACCTTCCCGTCCCGCAGCACGCAGATGCGGTCAGCCAGGGTCATGGCCTCAACCTGATCATGGGTCACATAGATCATGGTGACATCATTCATGTCATGGTGCAGTCTGGCGATTTCCAGCCGGGTCTGGACCCGCAGGGCTGCATCCAGGTTGGAGAGCGGCTCGTCGAACAGGAACACGCGCGGATCACGCACAATCGCCCGCCCGATGGCCACCCGCTGGCGCTGGCCGCCGGAAAGCTGCTTGGGCAACCGATCCAGCAGGTGATCAATCTGCAGCATTTTGGCGGCCCGTTCAACCCGCTCCCTGACAGCATGATCATCCGCCTTGGCCAGTTTCATGCCGAAAGCCATGTTGTCATACACGTTCATGTGCGGATACAGGGCATAGGACTGGAACACCATGGCAATGCCGCGCCGGGAAGGTGCCAGCGAGTTGACGCGCTTGCCGTCGAACAGCATGTCACCGGCGGTGATGTCTTCCAGACCCGCGATCAGGCGCAGCAGGGTGGATTTGCCGCAGCCCGAGGGGCCGACGAATACCATGAACTCGCCGGACTGGATTTCAAGGTCAACCCCCTTGATGACATTAACGGGGCCGAATGATTTTTTTACCTTGTTCAGTTGGATATGTGCCATGAAAAATCTCCTGGGTTAGCCTTTGACACCGCCGGCGGTCAGACCTGCCACGATCTTGCGTTGGAAAATGAGGACCAGAATGACCAGCGGAATCGTCACCATGACGGAGGCCGCCATGATGATGCCCCAAGGGGTTTCATACTGGGTGGCACCGGACAGCATGGCAATGGCGACTGGCACCGTGCGCTCACTGTTGGTCGAGGTGAAGGTCAGGGCGAACAGGAACTCGTTCCAGGCCCCGATGAAGGCCAGCAGTCCGGTAGTCACCAGCGCCGGCCACATCAGCGGCAGGAATACCTTGCTGATGATCTGCCAGGGCGTGGCTCCATCGACAATGGCAGCTTCCTCGATCTCGATCGGCAGGTCGCGCATGAAGGTGGTCAGCACCCAGACCGTGAACGGCAGGGTAAAGATGGTGTAGGACAGGATCAGGCCCCAGGGCGTGTTGTAGATGCCGATGAAGCGGATCAGCTCGAACAGGCCGGCCAGTACCGCAATCTGCGGGAACATGGAGACCGCCAGAATGGCAATCAGCAGCAGGCCGCGCCCGCGAAACCGTACCCGTGCCAGCGCATAGGAGGCGGTAACGGCCAGCAGCAGGGAAAGTCCCACGGTCACCGTGGCGATGAAGACCGAATTCAGGATGTTGCGCGGGAACTCGCCGGAGCTCAGGGCCGCGATGTAGTTCTGGAAACTGAAATCCCGGATCCAGTAGTCGACTTCAAACAGCGCAGTCCCGGTCTTGAAGCTGGTGATGATGGCGTAATAGAACGGGAATACCGCAATCACGACAATGACAATGACCAGCAGGTAGAACAGGATGGAATTGATAAAGGATTTGATGAGGTGCATCAGCGCTTCTCCCCGCTCAGGTCGACCTTGCCCAGCCAGATGTACAGGATGACGAACAATGCAATCAGCAGGAACAGCAGTGTGGACTGCGCCGAGCCGTAGGCGAATTTGTTGAAGTCGATCATGTTTTCCCGACTGATGATCGACATGGTCTTGGTGGCTGCCGAGTTGGGTGTCAACACATAGATCAGGTCGAAGATACGCAGCGCATCCAGGGTCCGGAAAATGATGGCGACCATCAGCGCCGGACGGATCAGTGGCAGCGTGACCTTGAAAAACACCTTGACCGGATGCACACCGTCGATTTTCGAGGCTTCGTAAATATCACCCGGCACCATCTGCAGGCCGGCCAGAATCAGGAGTGCCATAAAGGGGGTGGTTTTCCAGATGTCGACAATCAGCACCGCAATCATGGAAGTATCCGGGCTGGCGGTCCAGGCAATCTTCTGGGAGATCAGGCCCAGATTGAGCAGGATGTCGTTGATGATGCCGAACTGGTCATTCAGCATCCAGGCCCACATTTTGGCGGACACGATGGTGGGAATGGCCCAGGGAATCAGGATCGCCGCACGGACCAGACCACGCCCCCTGAAGTTGGCATTCAGCACCAGTGCCACCACCAGACCCAGCACGGTTTCAAAAAATACCGAAACCAGGGAGAAACGAATGGTATTCCAGACCGCATTCCACCAGGCAGGATCAACCAGCGTGCCTTTCCAGAGAATCTTGCCGGAAGACAGCGTGCGCCAGCTGAGGTAGTTGTCAAAACCGACCCACTGCCCGCCATACAGGTTGGACAGGGTGGTATCGGTCAGGCTGAACCAGATCGAACGCGCCAGCGGGTAAGCCGCGACACAGATCAGGGCGATGATCATGGGCAGCAGGAACAGCATGGCAGCACGGATACGCTGGGCCTGGAGTTCCGAACGCCCACGATGGGCGGGGGTTGGGGCAGGCTCGGCCTGCACGGGGCTGACTGAAGTCATGATACTCCTCCGGTTGACATCATGAGAGCAGAAAGAGGGCAATCCGATGATTGCCCTCGAGGGCAATAACCGCTGAGCCGGCGGTTACTGGAGGAGAAAACTTACCAGGCGTCGCCCTTGATATCCTGCAGCTCCGCTTCCAGCACTTCCAGCGCATCGGGTGCGGTGGATTCGCCGGACAGGACTTCATGGGTGGCGCTCCAGAACTTGGAGGAAACCTCGTTGTACTTGCCCTTGGTGGGTGCGGACGGACGGGGAACCGCCTGCAGGAAAACATCCTTCCAGCGTGGAATGATGGGCTGCTTGGCTGCAATGTCGGCATCGTCATACAGGGCGATGACGGTCGGCAGCTTGGAACCCAGCAGCGCACTCTGCTTCTGGGTTTCCCTGGAGGACATGAACTTCACGAAGGAAAAGGCTGCATCCTTGTTCTTGGCATACCTGGAGACAGCCAGATTCCAGCCGCCCAGCGTGGCAGCCGACTTGTTATCACCACCGCCACTCGGCAGGATGGTCACGTCAAATTTGTCCTTGATCGGGCTGTCATCCCCGTTGCCCAGTGAGTAGGCATAAGGCCAGTTGCGCATGAAAGCGGCATTGCCGGTCTGCCACAGGCCACGGGACTCCTCTTCCGTGTAGGAGAGTACCCCCTCGGGAGTGATGTTGCTGATCCAGCCCCTGGCGGTTTCCAGCGCCTTGATGGCATTTTCGTTGTTGATGGAAATGGTGCCGTCCGCCTCGACGATCTGGCCGCCACCACTGGACTTGACCCACTCCAGGGCATCACAGGTCAGACCTTCATAAGCATTGCCCTGGAACACAAAGCCCCAGAAATCCTTGTTGCCGGCTTCACGCTCGCCATCCTGAACCTTTTTCGCGGTGGCAGCCAGCGCTTCCCAGGTCTTGGGCGGCTCAACACCGTACTTTTCCAGCAGGTCCTTGCGGTAGTAAAGCGCCGGGGCATCCGTAAAGAACGGCATGGCGACCAGCTTGCCATCCACGGTCTGTGACTCAATGATGGACGGGAAATGGTCAGCCACCACATCCCTGGCGGCGTCCGTCAGGTCCTCCAGCTGCCCGGCCAGCTGCGGAGCCCAGATCACATCGGTCATGTAAACGTCAATGTCTTCATTGCCGGCGGCCAGCCACAGGCGGTACTGGGCGAACTGATCGGTTGTGGATGAAGGCATGGGAACGATATTCAGGGTATTGCCGGTCTCCTCCTCCCAGGGCTTGGCCAGCTGCTTGAAGATTTCCAGATCATTGCCGGTCGCACCGGAGACAAAGTTGACTTGTGCTGCATTGACCACGGATGAAAACAGTACAGCAATAACCGCGCTCAGAATACGCGCACTTTTTTTCCCGTTAACCATGAATTCTCCTCCAGAGTACAGGTTGGGTTGGGTTGAAGAAAAACGCTCATTTTTCCAGAAAATTCAAAACGCTTTGAAACAAACCACAAAAGCCGGACACCTGATCCAAAACGTTTTGGCCATGTTAATGAGTGTAATGGGGCACTGTCAAGCCAAAAACCCGGTAAAAACCAAAGATTCACTCCTGTGATTCAGGCCCATAATCGAAGCGCTTTTAATTTTACACCGGCCTCTGCGGCAGGAGTTCACCGGTACCAACCTGCCGGCTCTGGAACTGCAGCACGAACAAGGCCGCCCGGCATTGCCGGGGCAGCGGTACGGCAGGCTGGTGAACGGGATACGCTGGCGCCCCTGATCACCGACAGTGAACTGTGCCCGCTGGCGCAGGTCCTGTTCGTGGTGCACGAAGCGGGGGTGTGGTGTCTCTGCTACCGGTAGTGCGTGGCACTGGGCTACCGGGCGTCAGGAGGATGACGAGCCCGGTCACGGTCAGTCTCCGCCGGCTTCCGCCTCTCCTGCGGCATCGGTCATGGCAACCCTGAGCGGGCTCAGCGGCTCGTCCATCGGCAGGGACCTGATTTCGTCCAGACCGGGAAGCTCATCCAGCGACCGCAGGCTGAAATGATCCAGAAAACCGTGTGTGGTTCCGAGCATTTCCGGACGTCCCGGCACTTCCCTGTGCCCGAGCACGCGGATCCAGTCCCGCTCCAGCAGGGTGCGGATAATGCCGCTGTTGACGGCTACCCCGCGGATGGCCTCGATCTCGCCCCGGGTGATCGGCTGCCGCCAGGCAATCAGTGCCAGCGTTTCCAGCAGTGCCCGTGAATAACGCTGGGGTTTTTCCTCATGATGACGCAGCACCCAGGGGCTGAAAGCGGAACGGGTCTGAATCCGGAAACCGGCACCGGTCTGCACCAGTTCCATGCTGGTGGCCTGATAACGCCGGGACAGCTCATCCAGTGCAGCCTGCAGGGCAGCCGCATCCGGACCCGCCACGCCGTCCTGCCCGGGGAAAAACTGTCCCAGCTGCACCAGGCTCAAGGCGGACTCCGCAGTCATCAGAATGGCTTCAAGCTGATTGGGCAGACTGAGAACAGGCGCATCCATGGGGTTAGGGCTAACCGGTTTGCTTTCAGGGCGTCAGATCAGCCCCATGGCATTCATGGCTTTGGCCACCCGGATAAAGCCGGTGATGTTGGCACCCAGAACGTAGTCACCTTCGGTGCCGAACTCGGCAGCGGTTTCATGACAGTTCCGGTGAATGTTGACCATGATCTCCTGCAGACGCTTCTGCGTATACTCAAAAGTCCAGGAATCACGGCTGGCATTCTGCTGCATTTCCAGCGCGGAGGTGGCGACCCCGCCGGCATTGGCGGCCTTGCCGGGGCCGAAGCAGACCCCTGCATCCTGAAAAATCCGGATACCGTCTGGTGTGGTCGGCATGTTGGCACCTTCAGCCACCGCTATACAGCCGTTTTCCACCAGGGTTTTGGCATCACGTCCGGTGAGTTCATTCTGGGTGGCGCACGGCAGGGCGATGTCACAGGGAACACTCCAGATGGAGGTACTCTCAGCCCCGGCAATATACCGGGCATGCCGGTGCGTTTCGGCATAGGCGCTGATCCGGCGGCGCTCGACTTCCTTGATACGCTTCAGGGTCTCCAGGTTGATACCCTGCTCATCGACAATGAAGCCACCGGAATCCGAACAGGCAATCACGGTGGCACCGAGTTCGTGTGCCTTTTCCACCGCATAAATGGCGACATTGCCCGACCCGGAAACCACCACCTTTTTGCCCTCCAGCGCATCTCCCCGCGCCTTGAGCATTTCCTCGGTGAAAAAGACCGTGCCATACCCGGTGGCCTCGGTACGGGCACGGCTGCCACCCCAGCCCAGCCCCTTCCCGGTAAACACCCCGGATTCATAGCGGTTGGTAATGCGCTTGTACTGGCCATACAGATAGCCGATTTCACGGCTGCCGACCCCGATGTCTCCCGCAGGCACATCGGTATACTCACCCAGGTGGCGATAAAGCTCCAGCATCAGGCTCTGGCAGAAACGCTCGATCTCAGCATCCGATTTGCCTTTGGGGTCGAAATCACTGCCCCCCTTGCCCCCCCCGATGGGCAGGCCGGTCAGGGCATTCTTGAAAATCTGCTCGAAACCGAGAAACTTGATGATGCCAAGGTAAACGGACGGATGAAAACGCATGCCGCCCTTGTAAGGCCCCAGGGCACTGTTGAACTCGACCCGGAAAGCGCGGTTGATGTGGATTTCACCCTTGTCATCCTGCCAGGGCACCCGGAAAATGATCTGGCGCTCCGGCTCACAAATACGCTGAATGATCTTCTTTTCGGCAAATTCCGGGTATTTGACCAGCACCGGCCCCAACGACTCCAGCACTTCATGTACTGCCCGGTGAAATTCAGTCTCACCGGGGTTGCGGCGCAATACATCCTGAAAAATCGGCTCAAGTTTTTCATCCAATACAGCTGTCATGGGGATCACCTTAAAATGTGCATGATACAGGGAGGTTATGGCTCCAGACCGGGCCATCACGAAGATCAATGGGGAAAAACGATACCGTGGTCCCGGCGGAATGGCAAGCACTACAGATACCCACCTGTCAACCTTCCCCTGAGCCAGCCAAATCGGGCCTTCCGCTTCAGTATGGCGTTATTTTCACGGCATCGGGACCAGAGCTTGCCTTGTCAGCCGGTTTTAACTAAAATACCATTTAATTAAACAGTTGTTTAATTATCCTTTGATAAAGGACCCGCACATGCCCAAAACAGGAATGGCCGCCATCCGCAAGCCGCAACTCATCGCCGCCACCATGGAGGCCATCGGTGAAGTGGGGCTGGCACGCGCCAATGTCCAGCTGATCAGCCGTAACGCCGGTGTCACCCCTGCCATCATCAACCACTACTTCGGTGGCAAGGACGGCCTGCTGGAAGCCACCATGCGTCAGGTCCTGCAGCAGCTGGGACTGGCCGTGCGCAACGAACTGGCGCGGTGCCACCCGGATGATGTGACTGGCCGCCTTCAGGCCATTGTGGCCGGCAATTTCGCCCCCGGACAGGTCGACCCCAGAGTGGTCAAAACCTGGCTGACCTTCTGGGCCCTGTCCATGCACGAACCCCGCCTGCACCGCTTGCAACGGGTCAATGAACAGCGCCTGCTGTCACACCTGCGCCTGGAACTCAAACGCATACTGCCCCCGGAACGTGCCGCTTTTGTCGCCCAGGGTGTTGCCGCCCTGATCGACGGCATCTGGCTGCGGGGCGCACTCAGCCCGCAGGGCATACAGGTCGACATGGCCAGAAGCCTGATCACCGATTACCTGCAACAGCAATTACCCCCCGAGGTCCGGCAACGGTACTCCCCGGCTTCAAACACCAGCCAACGGTAACTCCCGACATGCAAACCATCTCGAACTACATCCACGGCCAGCACCGCGCGGCCAGCAGCCATGAAACCTTTCCCACCCGCAACCCCGCCACCGGTGCCGTGCTGGCGCAGGTGCAGCAGGCCACACAGGCCGATGTCGAGGCGGCGCTGGAATCCGCGCACGCCGGGCAGCAGGTCTGGGCTGCACTGCCGGCGGTGGAGCGCGGGCGCATCCTGAAACGTGCCGCCGACCTGCTGCGCGAACGCAACGCGGCGCTGGCGCGGCTGGAAGTGCAGGACACCGGCAAGCCCCTGCAGGAAGCGATCGCGGTGGACATCGTGACCGGTGCGGACGTGATCGAGTATTACGCCGGCCTCACTGACAAGCTTCAGGGTGAACACCAGAGCCTGAACGCCAGCGCCTTTTATTACACCCGCCGTGAGCCGCTGGGTGTGTGCGCCGGTATCGGGGCCTGGAATTACCCGCTCCAGATCGCCTGCTGGAAATCGGCCCCAGCGCTGGCGGCGGGCAACGCGATGGTGTTCAAGCCTTCCGAGGAAACCCCGCTGTCGGTGATGAAGCTGGCGGAGATTTACACCGAAGCCGGCCTGCCCGCCGGCGTGTTCAACGTGGTGCAGGGCGATGCGCGCGTCGGCCAGATGCTCACCGCACACCCCGGCATCGCCAAGGTGTCCTTCACCGGCGAATGCGGCACCGGCAAAAAGGTCATGGCCGCCTGCGCCGGCACGCTCAAACCCGTGACGATGGAGCTGGGCGGCAAATCGCCGCTGCTGATTTTCGCCGATACACCCGTGGAGCAGGCGGTGGCGGGCGCGATGCTGGCCAATTTCTACACCCAGGGCGAAGTCTGCACCCACGGCACGCGCGTATTCGTGCAGGATGCGCTCTACGACGCCTTCTGTGCGCGCCTGAAGGAGCGCACCGAAGCGCTGGTGATCGGCGATCCGCTTGACCTGAACACCCAGGTCGGCGCGCTGATCTCCCCGGCGCACCTGCAGAAGGTCATGGACTATATCGAGGCCGGGCGGGCAGCGGGTGCAAAGCTGCTGTGCGGCGGGCGGCGCGCGCAGGCAGCAGGTCTGGAGCAGGGGAATTTCGTGGAGCCGACCGTGCTGGTGGATTGCAGCGACGACATGCCGAACGTGCGCGATGAAATCTTCGGGCCGGTGATGTCGGTGCTGCGTTTCAGCGACGAGGCGGAAGCGATCCGGCGCGCCAACGCCACGCCTTACGGGCTGGCTGCGGGCGTGTTCACCCGCGACGTCAGCCGCGCCCACCGCGTGATCGCCGCCCTGCAGGCCGGCATCTGCTGGGTCAACACCTGGGGCGCGTCCCCGGCGGAAATGCCGGTCGGTGGTTACAAGGAATCGGGAATCGGACGCGAAAACGGGCTGGAAACCCTGAAACATTACACCCAGACCAAAGCGGTGTATGTGGAGCTGGGGGATGTACCGGATCCGTATTCAAAAGGTGACGAAGCATGACTACAGCCTCTTTTGACTACATCATTGTCGGCGCCGGTTCCGCCGGTTGTGTGCTGGCGGACCGGCTGAGCGCCAGCGGCGAACATTCGGTGCTGCTGCTGGAGATGGGCGGCAACGACCGGCACCTGCTGATCCGGATGCCGACGGCGCTGTCCTATCCGATGAACATGGACCGTTTCACCTGGCAGTTTCATTCGACGCCCGAGCCAGGACTGGACGGGCGCGCGCTGCATTGCCCGCGCGGCAAGGTGCTGGGTGGCGGTTCCTCCATCAACGGCATGGTGTATGTACGCGGCCATGCACACGATTTTGACCAGTGGCGCGATGCGGGTGCGGAAGGCTGGGATTATCAGCACTGCCTGCCCTATTTCAGACGTGCGGAAACCTGGATCGGTGGCGCGGATCATTACCGCGGCGGGGACGGGCCGCTGGCCACCTGTGCGGGGAATGAGATGCGCCTTAATCCGCTGTACAACGCCTTCATCGCAGCGGGCGTGGAGGCGGGCTACCCGGCCACAGCGGATTACAACGGCTATCAGCAGGAAGGCTTCGGCCCCATGCACATGACGGTGAAAAACGGCGTGCGCTGCTCGACCAGCCTGGCCTACCTGCGCCCTGCCCTCAGCCGCGCCAATCTCACGCTGGAAACCGGAGTGCGCGCACACCAGGTATTGTTGCAGGGACAAACGGCGCAGGGCGTGCGCTATGAACAGCATGGTGAACTCAAAGCGGCGTTTGCGGCGCGTGAGGTGATTCTGGCCGCCGGCGCCATCGGTTCGCCGCAGTTGCTGCAACTGTCCGGCGTCGGCCCGGCGGCGCATCTGGAGCGCCTCGGGATTGACGTCGCGCAGGATCTGCCAGGCGTGGGTGAGAACTTGCAGGATCATCTGGAAGTGTATTTCCAGATTCACTGCCAGGAGCCGATCACCCTCAACGGCCAGCTCGACTGGTTCCACAAGGGCCTGATCGGGGCGCGCTGGCTTTTATTCAAGGATGGGCTGGGCGCGACCAACCATTTTGAATCCTGCGGCTTCATCCGCTCGCGCGCCGGGCTGGAGTGGCCGAACATCCAGTACCATTTTCTGCCCGCCGCGATGCGTTACGACGGCGGCAAGGCGATCCGGGGCCACGGTTTTCAGGTGCATGTCGGCCCCAACAAACCCGAAAGCCGGGGCCATGTGCGTATCGTCTCCGCCGATCCGGCAGCTGCGCCGGAAATCCGCTTCAACTACCTCAGCACCGAACAGGACCGGCAGGACTGGCGCGACTGCATCCGCCTGACGCGCGAGATTCTCAACCAGCCCGCGTTGGCGCGTTACCACGGCGGCGAAATCCAGCCCGGCGAAGCCGTCGGGGAGGACAGCGCCATCGACGCCTGGGTGCGGCGGAATGTGGAAAGCGCCTACCACCCGTCATGCAGCTGCAGCATGGGCGCGGATGACGACCCGCTGGCGGTGCTGGACAGCGCCTGTCGGGTGCGCGGCCTGCGGCAGTTGCGGGTGGTGGATTCCTCGGCCTTCCCGGTGATCACCAATGGCAACCTGAACGCGCCCACCATCATGCTGGCGGAAAAGGTGGCGGATCTGATGCTGGGCAATGCGCCGCTGCCGCCGGCGGCTGCGCCGGTATGGGTGAATCCGGAATACCGGAGCCGGCAGCGTTGATCCGGGCCAGCGGCAATACCCCCGCCCGGCATCGGTCCTGATGCCTGATTTTTCGGATGCCTGCTGTCGGTAGGAGGCAGCAGGCATCTTTTACCACCCGACGGAGGAGTCTTTATGAACCTGTGGCTGTCTGCCGGAATCATTTTCACGGTTCTGGCCATTTTTTTCCTGCTCTATCGCTGGGGCAATATCCGCTGTATCGGCGTCACCCCGACCCATACCTTTACTTTTGTTGCCATCCTGTTCACCTCGGGCCTGGATGTGGGGCTGATCATGTTCCCGCTGACCGAGTTCGGCACCTATGCCGATACCACCGGCAATCCGGAGTATGCTTTCACCAATCCGCTGGCACTGGAGTTCGGGTTCTGGGGCTTCCTGATCTGGGGCTTTTATTTCCTGACCTGCTTTTACTTCTGCATTATCGAACCCAGGGTCCGCTTTTTTGACATTCCGGTCGTCAAATGGATCAACAACGTTGTCATTATCGGTACCTGCGCCTTCACTGCCTACCTGCTGCTGAGCAACCTGCCCTGGTACCTGCCCCAGATCGGTGATGGCGAAAGCATTGTCATCACCTTCTATGTGATCGTGTTCTGCGTGATTCTGGCCGCCACTTACTCCAGCACTGACATCAAATACGTGCGCATTCTCAGCCTGGCCTCGACCTGGCTGTTTCTGGCCCTGATTGCCGGGATGTGGATTGGTGCCGCCATCGCTCCGCAGGTATTTGTGGAGCGGCTGAGTCTGGTTGGTGACTATTTCTCCAATCTGCCTGCATTCATTCTGCCCATCAATGATTA